>CANPWI010000029.1 GCA_947584125.1 uncultured Clostridia bacterium | reverse complement strand
TTTATTCTTCACCTTTTAATTTTTCTGCTCTATCTTGTGCTATTAAACTGTCTATCATTTCATCTAAGTTTCCATTTAAGAAATCCTCAAATTGAAATATACTAAGTCCTATTCTATGGTCTGTAATTCTTCCTTGTGGATAATTGTATGTTCTTATTTTTTCGCTTCTATCTCCTGAACCTACTTGACTTTTTCTTTCTTTTGCAAGTTCTTCTTCTTGTTCTTTTTGCTGAATTTCATATAATCTTGAGCGTAGTAATCTCATAGCATATTCTCTATTTTGTAATTGTGACCTTTCTGTTTGACATTCTGCTACTATTCCTGTTGGAATATGTGTTAATCTTACTGCTGAAGATGTTTTATTTACATGTTGTCCACCTGCACCTGAAGCTCTATATACATCCATTTTTATATCTGCTGGATTTATTTCTATTTCTACATCTTCTACTACTGGTAATACTGCAACAGTTGCTGTGGATGTATGAATTCTACCACTACTTTCTGTATCTGGAACTCTTTGTACTCTATGAACTCCACTTTCAAATTTTAATCTACTGTATGCACCTTTTCCTGTTACCATAAATGAAATTTCCTTGTATCCTCCAAGCCCTGTTTCATTTTCATTTAATACTTCTAGTTTCCAATGTTTTCTTTCTGCATACATAGAGTACATTCTAAATAATGTACCTGCAAATAAAGCTGCTTCTTCTCCTCCTGCTCCACCTCTTATTTCGCATATTATATCTTTATCATCATTTATATCTTTTGGAATTAATAATATTTTTAGTTCTTCTTCAAGTATTGGTAATTTTTCTTTTGCTTCTTGTATATCCATCTCAGCAAGTTCTTTTAGTTCTGGGTCATCAAGCATTAATTTTGCTTCTTCTAAACTTTGATTTACTTTTTTATATTCTCTATATTTTTCAACTATTGGTGTCATATCAGCATGCTCTTTCATTAGTTTTTGCCATTGTCTATTATCAGCAATAACCTCTGGGTCACTAATTTTTATTGTTAATTCATCATATCTTTTTTCTACATCATCTAATTTTCGAAACATTTATCTTCGTCCCTCCATTTATTAATATATGTATTATACACGAAAAATAGCTATTTTTCAATAGCTATTTTTCGTAAATTGTTATATATTTCAGCTTGCTAGCATTTATATTATAAATTTATTAAATTATAACCAATATTTAGTTTTTCTAAACTTTCTTGTTCTCTTTTTGTACATGTAAAAATAAATATTTGCCTATCTGTAAATTTATTGTTTAAGAATTTTAAGATATTTATTAATCTTGTATCATCAAAATATGCAAATGCTTCATCTAACATTATTGGTAATTTTTCTTTGCTTATTCCTTCTGCAAAGCTAAATCTTAAAGATAAATATAATTGTTCTATTGTTCCAATACTTAAATTTTCTATATTTATATAGTTTCCACTTTGGTTTTCTACCATTATGTTTCCATTATCATCTATTTTTACATTTTTATACTTTTCATTTGTTATACTTGCTATATTTTGTGATAAATTGCTTGTTAGTTTAGGTGATATATTTTCTCTCATTTCTTCATAGGCATTTGTTAATTCTATTTTTGCACTGTTAATTAGTTCATTTTTTTCTTGTAAACTATTATATTTTTCTTTTAATTCATTTTCTTCTTCTTTTAATTCTGCTAATTTTTCTAGTTTGTCTAAAATATTTTTTTCTTCTATATTTAATTTATGAAGATTTAGTCTATCTTCGTTTAATTTATTTTGTATTCTATCAAATAATAGATTTATATTAGAATTTTCTATTATATTATCTAATTCATATTCATCAATCTTATTTTGATATGTATTTTTAATATTTTGTAACTTATTTTTATAGTCAATATTTAAAATATCTTCTTGTTTTTTCATTTCAAGTATTTTTTCTTCTTTTATCTTTTTATTTTCTTCTAACTCTTTTTCTAATCTTTTTCTTTCTTCTAGTATGTCTTTATTAAATTTTTCTTTCTCTTTTATCTTTTTTTCTATTTTTCTGTTATTTATAAAGTTTATTATTAAATACAGTACAACTATACCACCACTTATTACTCCTAAGCTTATTTTTTTAGAAAGTATGAATATTACAATAGATATTATAATTAAAATACAAGGTATTAGTATGTTTTTTAATACTTTGTTTTTATTTTCTATTTTTTCTTCTTTAATGCTTTTATTTGCTTGTATTTTACTTTCAATTTGTTCTATTTTGTTATCGAACTCTTTGAAATAATTTTTATTTATGTTTATTTTTTCTTTTTCTAGTAGCTCTGTTTCTTTTATGTTTTTTATTTCTTTTAAAATGTTAAGTTTAATTTCATTTTTGCTTATTTCCTTATTTATTTCTTCTTTGTTTTTTTCTGTAATTTCTTTTTCTTCTTGTTTTTCTATTATTTCTGTTATTTCATTTTTTATATCTTTTAATCTTTTTTCTATAACATTTATTGGTCTATCTAATGTTCTTGTGCTTCCAATTTCCTCTGTTTGTCTTTTATTAAGTTTTGAAATTATTTTATTAAAAGAAACACTATCATCTCCTGTTCCTAGTAAATTAGCTGTTTTTTGTATTAAATTGGTTTGAATTTGTTTATCTAATTTTAGTTGTTGTTGCTCTGAAACTATTGTAGATAAGAATAAGTCTTCATCAATTTTAACTTGATCATAAAAAAATTGAATTCCTTTTGTTTTATCTATATTAAATTCCTTACTTATATCGTTTGAATTTTCGTCAAATATTTTTGCATTTTTCTTTTTAAATTCTCTATAAATTTCGTATTTTTTTCCATTATTTAATTCATAATAAATTTTCCCAGAAAAATCTCCATCCTCCCAAGGTGTATATTTATCCATGTCGGGAATTAGTTTTCCATTTTTATTTTTTGATAGTCCATATAACATTGAGGTTATAAATTTTAGTAATGTTGATTTTCCACTTTCATTTTTTCCATAAATAACATTTATATTATTATCAAATTCTAACTCTTTATTTTCTAGGTTTCCAAATTTATTTATTTTTATTTTATTTATTTTCAAAATAATTCCTCCAAATTACATAGCATCTAATCCTATTTCTAAAATATTTAGTAATTTTTCTTTTTGCTCTGGATTATCTTCTATCTTCTTTAAAATATTCTTTATAAATATCCCTTTTAAGCTACTTTCATTTTTTAAATTATCTAGGTCTATTCCAATTTTAGTATTATTAGTAAATTTAATTATATTTTCATTGTATGTATTTTTTTCTATATTGTATAGATTAATTTCAAAGTTTCTATTTCCTACTAAAACAATTTTGTAATACTTATTCTGTTCTAATTCTATTGAATTTATTTGTTCTATTAATTCCTCTTCTGATTTAATATTTGATATATCAAATATTTTTGAAACAAATTCTTTTTTATCTAAGCTAATAAACTCTAATTTTAGCTTTTTTTCTTCATCAATTTCTCCGGCTATCATACCATGCTTTCCCATTTCGTCAAATCCCATAGAAATAGGACTACCTGGGTAAAATGCATTTTCTTGTTCATTTGATATTTCTGTTTTTTTGTGAATATGACCCATTGCAATATAATCCATATTTAAACTTTTAAGTTCTGCATTACTTATTGGATTATATTCTGTTTCATTATTTTTTTGTCCATCTAAATTACAATGTGTTATTAGTATATTTATTTTATTTTTATCAATATTTGAAATTTCGTTTAACTTATTGTTTTTCATGTAAAAGTCTTCAAACCCATAACCATAAATGCAAATATTTTGGTGTTCTATTTTCTCTACTTTATTACCAAATATAAATACATTTGAATTCCAGCTAAATTGTTTATAATATGAGTTTTTTATTGCTGGGTCATGGTTACCTGGTGCTATAAATATTTTTGTATTAGGTATTTCTTTAAATAAGTTATTAATATATTCGATTGTGCTTTTTTTCACATATTCATGTTCATATAAATCTCCTGCTATAAAAAAGTATTCAATATTATGTTCTTTTATATATTCTATTATATCTTTAAATATTTTTCTTTGTTCAAGTCTTCTAACATTACCTAATTCTTTTTTATTTAAGGTTGTAAATGGTATATCAAAATGCATATCTGCAATATGTACAAATTTCATTTTTTCCTCCTAATATTTATCTTTTTTCTTTATAATTTTATATCATATTAATAAATATTTTTCAATAGTTTTATGAACATTTGTTTTTAGTATTTATTTTACTTATAGATTAAGTATGACATTCAATGTCAATATTAATTATTTCTAATTTGTGATAATTATATTATATATAAATTTACTGTTAGTAAACTTTTGGAGGTAATAGTATGATAAAAGAAAAAAGAAATTCTATTAAATATACTCAAGTCCAAATGGCTGATCAGCTAAATATAAGTTTAAGGCAATATGCCAGAATAGATAAAGAAGAAGATTTACCAAGAAGAGATATTTTAAAGAAGTTAATTGATTTTTTAAATTTATCTAATGAAGAAATTGGTATATATATTAGAGATATTGTAAATAAATAATTTTTATAAAAGAAAAAGCACAAGATATTCTTGTGCTTTTTTAGTCTATTGGTCCAAATAATTCGTCAAATTTTGCTTCTAGTTCTTTTTGTAAATCTCTTTCCTCTTCTTGTTTCTTTTCTATATTGTTAAAATTATTTATTTCATTTTGTGGTAATACTGGTGCTTCTTTTTCTTGTTTGGCATCATTAGTATTTGGCTCGTCCTCAAATAAATCATCTAATGATTCTACTTTTAAGTCATCTACTTTAGATTTTTCTGTTTCTTCTGTATATGGATTATATGGATTATATTTTCTCCATACTCCTCTATCAATATCTCCTATATCATTATGGCTGATTTCAAGCGATTTTAGATGATTTGCCATTGGATGTTTAAAGTAATAAAACTTATCAGCTTTAATTGGCTTTATTCCTTTTACGAATATTATACATTTATCATTGTCAAATCTTCTTAATTCGTCTGGTGTCATTAATGGTCTTGCCATAATTTGGTCTGATATACTCTTTCCTTGTTTATGGTTACTCTTATCTTTATTAACCGAAATATTATCTCTTGAAATTGTTTTTTCTCCTAATGCTTTTGAAAAATATTCTACAGTCTTTTGTGAGTTGCTTCCTAAAAATACATGTGTATCACAGTTTCCTATAATTGTTTCATAAGATTTTTCATATATTGCTTCTAATTGGTCTAAGTTTTGAAGAATAACACTAAATGATATTTTTCTACTTCTACTTGTAGAAATTTTCTTATCAAAGTCAGGTATTTTACCAATGTTTGCAAACTCGTCTAATATAAAGAATGTTTGTACTGGTAACTGTCCACCATTGTTATCTGCAAAGTTATATAATTGTTGTATCATTTGAGAGAAAAATATTGTTAATAGGAAATCATATGCTGTATGTGTATCTGATGATATAACATACACTGCTGTTTTCTTTGTTCCTATTCTATCAAAATCTATTGTATCTGTTGATGTAAGCTCTGCAATTTCTTTTGAATCAAATTTACCAAGCTTTGATTGTAATGAGCTAAGTATTGAACCATAGGTTTTTTCTGGTGCTATTTCAATAGATTTATAATACATTCTTGCAGGATGGTCATAAGGTAGTTGATTTATTAAATCTGTTAATAAGTTACTTCCTCCATTACTATTTGCAGCTCTTACAAGTTCTGCACAACTTGCTAAATTTTGTTCTTCTTCTGGTCTTACTGCAATCAAATAATATATTAATGCTTTTAATAACATTTCTGCCATATCATCCCAATATGGATCTGAACTGCTATCTGATTTTTGTCCTTTTACTATTGTGTTTGCTATAACATCTACATCAAGCTCACTAGATATATGCATTAATGGGTTATATCCATCACTATATTGAGGTTGTACTAAATTTAATACTTTTATTTCATATCCTTTAGATTTTAAATATCCTGCTGTTCTGTCATATAATTCTCCTTTTGGGTCTGTAAAAATATAAGAACCTAAACATTGATATGCATTTGGTATTGAATAAGATGATGATTTACCAGAACCTGATCCGTCCAACAATTAGTACATTAACATTTCCTCTTTTATCAACTGGCAAATAATTTTTTTCTGCTAGTATTATTCCTTGTTTATTACTAAGAATCGAATATTGTTCTCCGTGTTCTGACCAATCACTTGAGCCATGTTCTATATCTGTAAACTCATTTTTTGGTGCTGATTTATATAATCCAACAATTGTTAGTATTGTAAATACTATTGTAAATCCAAACATTAACTTTATATAATTTCCAAAATATGTACCTGAAAATGTTTGTCCCATTATTGCAAATGGACTTGTTACAGCTTTAGTTAATTCTTCCAGAAACAAATTAAAGCTAAAATTCCCGTTTATATTAGCATTTACATAGCTATATGAAACGGGCATAACTAATAATATATTTAATACTGTCCATAATATTAAATATATTATTAAATATTTTCTTGTCTTTTTTAACGCACCTTGTACTTTGTAATTCATACAAATTCACCTTCTCTTATGTTTATTTATTTCTCATCTTTTTCTTGATTTTTTCTGATTTTTTCTGCAATTTTTGCAAATTTTTCAATGCTTTCTCCATTTACTTCAATTTCTGTTCCGTCTTCCATTATTCTTTTTGCTATTTTTTTTCTATTATCATATACGCATTCATGTGTTTTTAGTTCTCCAATTATTAGTGAATTTTCTTTAACATCTTCATTTGCAATCATTGCAAATTGAGCTACCTGTAATAATTCTTTATCTCCAAATTCTATGCTAAGTACTCCTGCTCCACAATTAGTTTTTTTAGTCTTTGATTTTTCTACATTTGTAGCCATCAATCTTTCCTCCTTAATTATTCATCTTTTTTGTCTCTTATTTCAAAGGCAAAATAAGACTTATATGGTTTTAATTTACACTTTCCTCTAACCTCATTTGTTTCTTCATCAAAATATAAAATTGGTTTTATTTCTTCTGTTGTTTCTGGATCAATAATAGATATTGGTCTTTTTAAATTTGGTGTATAATTAAATTCTTTAAATTCTGTTTCTTCTTCTGAATATAAAGAATTAAATTTAACAGGTACTGGCTTTTTAGATATTGTTATTTTATTATCTTCTAAAATAGCCATATTTACAACAACCTTTTCTTTACCAAATGATAATATAACGAGTTGGTCTCCTTCTATAGATGGATTATCTAAGAAAAATGTTTTTTTAGTATTTTCACCTCTAAGTTCTTGCGTGAAATCTAGTCTTTCTATAGTATATTTTGGAGAATTTTTTGATATATTTTTCTCTGTTTTATTTATTTGATATATTACTGTATTTACATCTTTTGGATCAGTTATGCTAAAATGTTTTCCTTGCCACCTCTCCATTTTATGCACCTCTTTTCTTATTTTTACATGCATAGTTTTTCTTTTGTATCATCACTATACATAATTATATTACATTTTATGATACTTGTCAATAAATTTATGTAAATTATTTATATCACTTGTTTTCTTGGATTAAATGTAGATATTTCATTTAACTGAGCAAATAACTCTTTTTCTTCGTTAGATAATTCTCTTGGAACCATTACCTTTATATCTGCTATTAAATCTCCTCTTCCACCTTTTCCATCTTTATATCCTTTAGCTGGTATTCTTATTTGTTCTCCTGTTTGCATTCCTTGTGGTATATAAATAGATGCTTCTTCATCTATACCATCTATTTTTACTCTTGTTCCGAAGTGCTGCTTCCCAAGGAGTAAGTAATAGTTCTGTATGCAAATCATATCCAGATAACTTAAATTTTTGATTATCTTCAATATTTATTTTAATAAATAAGTCTCCGTTTTTTCCGCCGTTTTTTCCTTCTTTTCCTTGACCTATTAATCTAACTTTCTCATTATTTCTAATTCCTGCTGGAACTTTTACCATAAAGTTTTTTAAATTACCTTCAACTGTTCTTAATGCTATTTTTTTATTTATTCCATAAAAGGCTTCTTCTAATGAAATGGTTATTTCTGTTTCTACATTTTCACCTTTTATTTGTTTATTTTTACTTTTACTATCTTCTATGCCTTCATCTTTTGCATTACTACCAAAAAACATATAGAAAAAGTCGCTAAATACTGAGCCTGTTGTTCTTTTTGCTTCTTCATATTGCTTTTTCTTTTTATTTCCAATGTGCGTATTCCACATTCTATCATATTTTCTTTTTGATGCTGTATTTGATAATACTCTATATGCTTCATTAATATCTTTAAATCTATCTTCTGCAGTTTTACTACCAACATTTACATCTGGATGGTACTTTTTCGCTTGTTCTCTATAGGATGTTTTTATTTGTGCCATAGTTACTTTATTTGTATCTAATCCTAATATTCTATAATAATCTTTAAATATCATTTTCGGCACCCTCCCCCTTATGCTTGTTATATTATAGCAAGCATTTTTGATGAATTCAAGATTAATTTAAAATTTTTTCAACAATTTCATCAAATTTCATACCATTTGATGCCTTTACTAAAACAATATCATTTTCTTTTGCTATTTGTTTTATTTTTTCTATAGCATCTTGCTTTAAATCGAATTTATATACACATTTTTCATCCATTCCATTATCTATTGCTTTACTTGCAATATATTTTGCTGTATCTCCTACTGTAATTAGAATGTCTATATTATTTTTAGCAACCTCTTCTCCTACTTTTTCATGTAGTTCTTTTTCATATTTTCCAAGTTCAAACATATTTCCAAGTACTGCAATTTTTTTATTTCCTTTCATCTTGCTTAATACCTCTATTGATGCTTTCATTGAATCATAACTTGCATTATAGCTGTCATTTATTATTGTAACTCCATTTTTATTTTTTGATACATCCATTCTTTTTTTAGTTAATTTAAAATCTTCTATTCCTTTAATTATATTATCTACATCAATACTATTTGTTATTCCTACTCCAATTGCAATTAAACTATTTGTTACAAAATGTTCTCCTGGTACAGGCACTTTTACTTTATAATTATTATAATTAAATGTAGTTCCATCTTCCATTATTTTTATATCCTTTGCCATAACATCACTTTGATTATTTGTTCCACAAGTAACTATATTATATTTTTGTTTATTTTCATTATACCAATTATGTAATAAGTCATTATCATTATTTATTACAATGGTAGAATTTTCTTTCATTCCTTCTAATATTTCTAATTTTGATTTTAATATATTCTCTCTTGAACCTAAGTTACCAATATGTGATGTTCCTATATTTGTAATTACTGCAGTAGTTGGTTTTGCAATATTAGTTAAAACTCTAATTTCTCCAAAGTTATTCATTCCCATTTCTACTACCATTGCTGTATGATTTTTAAGTTTTAATATTGTCATTGGTAAACCTATATGGTTGTTTAAATTTCCTTCTGTTTTTAGAACATTATATTTTTTACTCATTACACTTGCTATAATATCTTTTGTACTTGTTTTACCAACACTTCCTGTAACTGCAACTACAGGTATATCATAAAAGCTTCTTTTGTATTTTGCAATTTCTTGAATTGCTTTTATTGTATCTTCAACTATTATAATAGCTTTCCCTTCTACTGCTTCCACCTCATTATTTTGTAAAATACAAACACTAGCTCCTTTTTCAAAAGCTTGTTTATATAATGAATTACCATCAAAATTTTCTCCTTTAATCCCAACATACACATCATTTTCTTTTATTGTTCTTGTATCATTTGAAAAATTTTCGCAAATAATATTTTCGTCTCCACAAATAAGTTTTCCTTTGCATATTTCTATAATATCCTTAACTTTAATATCTTTCATTAATATTTCATCCTTTCTAAACTTTTTTCTCTTTAAGTTTATTTGTATTTTACCATAAATATAATAAAATATAAAGAACAACTTAAAATAGGACACCATATAAGTGTCCTATTTTACAATTTTACTATTCTTCTACTTTTCTATTTGCAATTTCAATCGCTTTTGCAACTATATTTCCGCATGTTTTAGATGATACATTTTGCCATCCGCCATCTTGTTTTACTTGTTCATATACACCAAGTTCTTTTGCTATTTCTTCTTTTAAATTTTCAGACATTATACTTGTTTTTCGAGACATTTTATAATTTCCTCCCAATTTCAAAAGAATTTTAAGCTAGTTTCATTTAAAACATAACTTTATGAAGATTTTTCTTCATAGTTATATTGTTGGTATTTTTTTCGAAATTATAATAGAAATTTTTTCAATTTTATTTTTCATATTGATAATCTTTTTCTACTTGATTATTTCCTCTAAGTTGTGTTTCAACATATGCTTTAAAATTAGTAGTAATATTGTTTAAATCATACTTGCCTGGTTGATATCTATTTTTGTAGTTATTAATTTTATCTGTTTTAACATCATAACCATTTTTTCTTAAAAAACTATTTTTTTCTGCCTCAATCCTCATCTTTGGTGTAAGTTTTGAATCTATTGTTAAAGAGTTTTCAGATATTTTTCGCTGTTTTATTAACTCCAATCTTTTTTCACTTGTTTTATACATACTACCTATTTTATATCTTAAATCTCTTAATTCCCACTTTTCATCTTTTATAAAATCTTGGTTATTTGTATCTAAAAATAAATCTATATTTGCTAACATTTCATGTACACTATATTTTTGATAATATTCTTCACTGTTTATGTCATTTATTTTTTCATTCATTTTTTGTTTCATGAAATTTATACTTTGTTTTTCTAAATCATATTCTTTTGATTTTCCAGTAATTTTATTAATTATTCTTTTTATTGGATTACTATTTTTTTGTTCTATCTCTTGCTCTCTATTTTCTAAAATTTTTCTATTAGCACTTGCTTTTATATTTTCAATTTTTTTAAAAATTGATTCTTTAAGTTTATTGTCTAAATCCATTTGAATGCCATTAATTTCTGTATCTAATTTATATACATAATTTTCAATATTATGTATTATCTTTTCACTTTGCTCTAAACTTTTATTATTTAATTCATTCATTATTCTTGCTTCAGCTTGATTAATTATATTATAAGCATTTTCAAATTTTTCAGTAGTATATTCTGAATTCATATACTTTGATATTTTTTCATTCTTTTTTTCTTCATTTTCAATGTTCCAAATTTCTTCATTTAATTTTCCAAAAGCCTGTTTAACTCTAAGTTGATTTGAAGCTTCTTTATCAGTTTTTATATTTTCATTATTGTTAAATATTTCTTCCTGCTTTATTTGCTTTCCTTTATCATTTTTATAATTTTCAATTTCTCTTTTTACTTCTTTACATTGAATTTTATTATATTCTATAATATCTTTTTTCCACTGATTAATTTTACTTGTAATTTCACTTTTTCTATTTTTAATTTCATTTAATTCATTTTTATTTATTTCTATATGCTCTTTGTACCAATCTATTTCTTCTGAATCTTTTTCTGTAATTAAACTGTTTTCATATATTTCGTTTTGTGTTTCTAAATCTTTATATATTTTTTCATCTTCTTTTATTTGCCACATATAATCTGCAATTTGTGGTAATCTTTCATTTATAGTTTTATTTAAATTATCTTTTTGATCGGCATTTACATTATCTAATTCATCATCTTCTAATGTAATATCATAATTTTCAAATTCTTTTTCTCCCATTATAGATGTTTTAGATGTTTTGTAATTACCTCCAATGTTTGATACTTTACTAAATGGTGATAATAAAATTTCTTGTTCATGTTCTGTTGTATATCCTAATATTTCTTGAACATCTACACTTTTAACATTTTGTGCATTTACTGTAAGCAAAACAGAATCTTTACTGTCAAAACCAAACTTTTCAGCAACTAATTTATCTTTTGATGTTGAAATTACTTTATTATTATAATTTTCTGATTCATAAAAATTTATTTCATCTTTAGAGGTTCCTCTATAAAGTTTTGAATTTGTATATTTACCTTTTTTTTCAAACAATGAATATAAATTTTTCATTGTTTCAGTACTTAGTTTCATATCAGATACTAATTGTTCTTTTAATTCTTCTTTACTATTATATTTTTTTGCATATTCTAAATCATTATTAATGTTTTCTGTTAAAAATAAATTAATATCCTCATATCTCAAATTTATATATGCTTCTAATGCTTCCTTTTCTTCATCTGTTATTTCCATAAATTATCACCTTTTTACTAATACTTTGTAATATATTTTACCCTATTGATCAATAAAAATCAATTAAATTTTTTAAAATTTTTTATTGTAATTGAATTTATCTAAAGTTAATTACAATAAAAAATTTTGACTAATCTAAAGTTATATAATAATATTTCGTTATTTTGCGATAGCGTCGTGGGGACCGCTGAGGGCTGTTCGAGTGAAACGAGTTACAGCGCCAGTGGGAGAGCGAATTCGTAAAATATAAGAAAGATTATTCATATAACTTTAGAGAAAGTTAATTACAATTATAAATTAATGATATGTATGGTATGTTCACTACGAATAAAACGCCTCCTTGCTGGCGGTCGCAAAGCTCCCTTCAAACTGCGCGTCGGTATTTCATTCTTCGTTTACATATTTATAATATCATTAATTCAATAGTGAGTATATTGATAATATTATTAATTAAATAGCGAGTACATTGATAATATCATTAATTATAAAGTTAGTATATTGATTTTATTTTAAAACTCATATATAATATATAAAGAAAAGAGGTGAGAAAATGGAATTAACTAAATTTGAA
>CANPWI010000028.1 GCA_947584125.1 uncultured Clostridia bacterium | reverse complement strand
TATATTGATTTTATTTTAAAACTCATATATAATATATAAAGAAAAGAGGTGAGAAAATGGAATTAACTAAATTTGAAGAAAATATAGGATACACATTTAATAATAAAAACCTATTAAAAACAGCTTTAACACATACATCCTATGCTTACGAGAATCATTTAGAAAGTAATGAAAAATTAGAGTTTTTAGGAGACAGTATTTTAGAATTTGTATCTAGTAAATATTTATTTGAAAATTACCCTAATTTAAGAGAAGGAGAAATGACTAAAGTTAGAGCTGCAGTTGTATGTGAAGAAAGTTTATATAAAGTAGCAAAGAAGCATAATTTTAGTGATTTTTTATTCTTAGGAAAAAGTGAAGTATTAAACAATGGAAAAAATAGACCAGCTATACTTGCAGACAGTGTAGAGGCAGTTATTGCAGCAATATATTTAGATTTAGGATTAGAATCTGCATCAAAGTTTATAATAAATAATTTAAAAGATAGCATTGAAATTGCAAGTAAAAATGTTGGACAAAAGGATTATAAAACTGTATTGCAAGAAAAATTACAAGAGGTTGGCAGTGTAGATATAAAATATAAAATAATAAAGGAATATGGACCAGACCATGATAAAAGTTTTGTAGCACAAGTTGAATGTAATGGAAAAGTTTTAGCTACAGGTCAAGGAAAAAGTAAAAAATCAGCACAAATGCAAGCAGCAAAAAAAGCGTTAGAAAATTAAAAAAAGAGAGGACAAAAATTATGAAGGAAAAAAATATAATTCCTATATTTGTACCACATTTAGGATGCCCTAATGATTGTGTATTTTGCAACCAGAAAAGTATTAGTGGACAAGTTAAAATGGTAACAAAGGAAGATGTTAAAAATACAATAGAAGAATATTTAAAAAGTTTCAAAAATAAAGACATTGATAAAGAAATCGCTTTTTTTGGAGGTAGCTTTACAGGAATAGAAGAAGAAAAACAAATAGAATTATTAGAGGTAGCTTATGAATATGTTAAAAGTAAGCAAGTAGATAGTATAAGAATATCTACAAGACCTGATTATATAAACAAAGAAATTTTAAAAAGATTGAAAAAATACGGAGTAAAAACAATAGAACTTGGGGTACAATCTTCTAACAACTACATATTAAAAAAAGCAGGTAGAGGTCATACATTTGAAGATGTAAAAAAAGCATCAAAATTAATTAGAAGAAATGGTTTTGTTTTAGGTCACCAAATGATGATAGGTTTACCAGACAGCACTAAACTTGATGACTTAAATACAGCAAAGGATTTAATAAAATTAAAGCCAAAGATGGTTAGATTATATCCTGTTTTAGTAATTAAAAATACAAAACTTGAAAAAGAATATGAAAATGGAGAATATGAACCTTTAACAGTAAATCAAGCAGTTGAAAGATGCAAGGAAATTGTTTATTTATTTAATAAAAAAAGAATAGATGTTATAAGAATAGGATTACAAAATACAGACTTAATTACAGATCCAAATGACCAAAACAGTGAGGTTGTTGCAGGACCATATCATCCTGCATTTGGACAACTTGTAGAAGATAGTATTTGGTATGATAATGTAGTAAATAAAATTAAAAAAGTAAATGTAAAAGTAAAAGAAGTAAAGGTAACAGTAAATCCACAAGATGTAAATAATGTTATTGGACATAAAAAGTCTAATGTAGAAAAATTGAATGAATTTTATAATGTTGATGTTATAGTTGAACCAAATGATGATATAAAACCAGGAAAATCAGAAATAAAAATATTAAGTACATATACAAATTAATATTAAAAGAATAAATCTACCTATATTTGTAAATAATACCAATATAGGTAGGTTTTTTTATGGAAAGAAAAAGTAAAGTAATAATATTAAAAATAAGAAAATATTTATTTCAAACTTTAAACATTATGCTAGGAACAATGATAATGGCAATAGGTGTATCTCAATTTTTATTACCAAATCAGCTATCATCAGGTGGATTTTCAGGTATTGCAACAATTACATACTACTTACTAAATTGGCCAGTTGGAACAGTAGTATTTGTTTTAAATATTCCATTTTTCATACTTGCATATTTCAAGCTTGGAAAAAAATTTGTATATAGAGCAATAACAGGAACCATATTTTTATCAATATTCCTTGATGTATTTGACAAATTTCCTTCATTTACAGAAGATAGATTCCTAGCATGTATTTATGGTGGAATAATTATTGGTATTGGAACAGCTTTAATATTAAAAGCAAATGCCTCAACAGGAGGTAGTGACTTACTTGCATATTTAGTAAACTATTTTAACCCTAACATAAGAACAAGTAATGTTATAGTTTTTTTAGACATATTTATTGTAGGAATAAACACTATATTCTTCAAACAAATAGAAATAGGCTTATATTCAGCAATAACAATATACATTATGGGAAAAATGCTAGACATTGTTTTTGAAGGTGTTAACTTTACAAAAACAATATTTATAATATCAAAAGAATATGAAAAAATATCAGAAAAAATAGGAAAAGAAATAAAAAGAGGAAGCACAGGAATATATGCAAAAGGAATGTACAAAAACGAAGAAAAAATGATGTTATTCTGTGTAGGCTCAAGAACAGAGGTAGCAAAAATTACAAGAATATGTTATAGTCTTGACCCAACTTGTTTCATAGTAGTATCAAATGCAAGAGAGGTTATAGGAAAAGGATTTAAACTAGTTGCAAAAGAATGAAATTTTTAAGTTTATATTGAAAAATTCATTAAATTAAAGAAGTCGTGTTTCCACGACTTCTTTGAATATGTTATTTGGTTGGTGTGCCATATCCAACATTTCTTTTGACCTATAATTAGGTGTGTAGCAGCACATTCTCTACTTCAAATAACTTACTTATATTGTACTTTAATTATAGCATTTTTATTCTTTCTTGTAAATACTTTTGTTTTTTTCTCTTAACTTTTTTAAATTACTATTCCTTATTATCCATGCAGTCATTACTGAATTTTTAGGATGTTTTTTATTATTAGTTGTATTTAATTTTACAACAACATTTAAATTATTGTTTTCTAAATTACCTATAAAAAACAATGTGTCTTTATTTTTTATATCATCTAACACTTCTTGAGGGTTTAAAACAATTTCTTTTATATTATTAAGTATTATTTCATAATCTTTTTTGTGATTTTTAAGTATATGCATTTTTCTTTCGTCAGTTAAGATTACATCAAATGTTGTTAATTTATTTGAATATTCACCTATATTATTTTTATTTAATTTTCCTATATACTGCAAATTTATACCTTCTTTTTCTTCATATATTTTTTTAGCCCTATTATTCCTCCCACATAATAAAAAATAATAATATATATATAACATATTATTATTTAAAAATCTGTTGCAAAAGCAACAAACATAAAATTAAATTATACTTGCATTTATTAGTATTATATTGTATAATAATAAATGCAATATTGCAGTAAACTACGCAAAAAAGTACGCAATAAAAAGACTAGGAATTGCGCTTCCTAGTCTTTTTATTTAGTAGTATTTACTTTGGCAAAAATATATATTGAATATATTAATAAAAAATGATAAAATATTTTTAGGGTGAAATGTAATGAAAGAGCAAAGTTTTGTGTTAAATGATGATATAGATTTTGAACCTAAACATATTTTTGAATGTGGTCAATGTTTTAGATGGAATGTAAATGAGGATAATAGCTATACAGGCGTATTTGGAGAGAATGTTTTAAATGTTAATAAGGATAAGAATAAAGTTGTTTTTACAGGAATTTGTAAGGATAATATTATAGATGTATGTACAGATTATTTTGACTTGGATAGAGATTATCAAGAAATAAAAAAAGAACTTTCAAAAATAGATAATAATATGAAAAAAAGTATTGAGTATGGCAATGGAATTAGGATACTTAATCAAGATTTATGGGAAACAATAATTTCTTTTATTATTTCTGCTAATAATAATATACCTAGAATAAAAGGAATAATAGAAAGATTATCTAAAAATTATGGTAAAGAAATTGTGTATAAAGATGTTTCATATTATACTTTTCCATCTCCAGAAGAATTAGGAAAAGCAAGTGTAGAAGATTTAAGAAAGTTAGGCTTAGGATTTAGAGATAAAAGAGTATATGAAACAACAAGATTAGTTTTAGATAGAAAGATAGATTTAGAAAAAATAAAGAGTATGCAAAATACTGAAGAAATACGAGAGATATTGTTACAGCTTCCAGGTGTAGGAGAAAAGGTTGCAGATTGTATTATGCTATTTTCATTAAAAAGATTTGATGTATTCCCTATAGATGTTTGGGTTAGAAGAGTAATGAATGAATTATATATAAAAAATGATGATGAAACAAAAGTAAATAAAAAAGAAATACAAGCACTTGCAAAGGAAAAGTATAAAGAACTTGCAGGAATTGCACAGCAGTATCTTTTTTATTGGAAAAGAGATGCCTAAAAGGAAAATTTATTGTAAAAAATGGTGATATTAAATGGGAATAAGATTTATATATGGAAGGTCTGGCACAGGCAAAAGTGAATATATTTTAAATGATGTTAAAAATAGATTAGATAAAGAAAAAAATATTTTTATTATAACTCCAGAACAATTCACATATACTTTGGAAAAAAAATTGTTAGATATAATAGATGAAACAGCAGTTATAAATGCAGAAGTTATAAGCTTTGAGCGTATGGCATATAGAGTTATACAAGAGGTTCGGAGGAGTAGATAATAATAATTTATCTAAAAGCGGAAAGGCAATGCTTATATATGATATTTTAGATAAAAATAAAAGTAAAATTAAGTTTATGGGTAGTTCAGAGCAAAATGTTGATGTAGCTGTTAGGTTAATAACAGAGTTAAAAAAACATAATGTAAAATTAAATGAATTAGAGGATATAGTTGAAAAAGAAAATGATAAATATTTAAAAGTAAAATTACAAGATGTTATTACAATATATAAAGAATTTCAAGATAGAATAGAGAAAAAGTATATAGATGAAAATGATATATTAACTATTTTAGCAGAAAAAATAGAAGAAACTAAAATGTTTGAAAATGCTGTTATATACATAGATGAATTTGTTGGATTTACTCCTCAAGAATATAAAATAGTGGAAAAGTTAGCAAAATGTGGAAAACAGGTTACAATATCTGTTTGTACAGATGAATTGTATGATAAAAAATTACCAGAAGAAGATGTATTTTATACAAATAAAAAAACAGTAGAAAAATTAATAAACCTTCCTAATGTAGAAATAGAAAAAGCAGTTTATTTAGATAAAAAATATCGTTTTAAATCACCAGAATTAGCACATTTAGAAGAAAATATATATGAGAATATATACGAAAAATATAATGAAGATGTAAAAGATATAAAGTTATTTTTAGCAAAAAATCAATATTCAGAAATAGAAAATGTGGCAAACACTATAATACAACTTGTAAGGGATGAAAAGTTTAAGTTTTCAGATATTGCAATTATAACAAAAGATATTGGAGTTTATAGTGGATTAGTAAGAGCAATTTTTAAACAGTATAATATTCCAGTATTTATAGATGAAAATGCTGATTTAGGTCAAAATATTTTAGTTAAATATGTGCTTGCAATTTTAGATATATATGCAAAAAACTGGTCTTATGAAGCGGTGTTTAATTATATAAAATCTGGATTTTGTGAAATTTCCAAAGAAGAACAATTTAAGCTTGAAAATTATTGTATTAGATATGGAATTAAAGGAAAAAAGTGGCTTTTAGATGAATGGAAATTTGTATCTGAAAGTGAAGATGCGCAAATGAATATTTTAAGAGAAAAAATAGTAACACCACTATCAAACCTTTATAATTCATTAAAAAATAAAAGAAATGTTGAAGAAATAACAAAAGCTTTATACACATTTTTAATAGAAATGGAAATTGATAAAAAGCTTGAATTAAAAAGGGCAGAACTAGAACAAAATTCAGAATTAGAGCTTGCTAATTTATATGCTACAAGCTGGAATATTTTTATGGAACTATTAGATGAAATAGTTTTAGCTTTTGGAGATAAAGATGTAACTTTTGAAAAATATAGTAATCTTTTAAAAATAGGTTTAAATGAAAGTAAACTTGGAAAAATACCACCATCTGGTGACCAAGTTACATTAGGAGATGTAGACAGGTCAAGAAGTCATAAAGTAAAAGCTATTTTTATAATAGGATTAAATGATGGTAGTTTCCCAGCTATTAGAAAAGAAGAAGGATTTTTAGACGATAATGATAGAGAAATGCTAATGGATAAAGGAATAGAACTTGCAAAAGGTACAACAGAAATGCTTTATGAAGATAATTTCAATATATATAAAGCTTTAACAATAGCAGAAGAAAAATTATATTTATCTTATGCCTCAGCAGATAGCGAATCAAAAGCATTAAGACCTTCTATATTAATTAGCAAAATTAAGAAAATCTTTCCAAAAATAACTGAAGAAAGTGATGTAATAGTTAAAAAAGAAAGTATAGAAAATATTGAAACAACTTTTGAAGAAATGTTATTAATGCTTGGAAAGGCAAAGGAAGGTAAACAAATAAATGACATTTGGTATTTACTTTCAAATTATTATAATTCAATACCAAAATGGAATGAAAAATTAAAGGCATCTTTAAAAGCAATAGAAAACAAAAATGCTACTGAAAAAATAAGCGAAGAAAATATAAATAAAATGTATGGAGATACATTAAGAACAAGTGTATCAAGACTTGAACAATATAGAGCTTGTCCATTTTCATTTTATTTAAAATATGGATTAAATTTAAAAGAAAAAAGAGTTTTGCAAGTAGAAAGTATTGATACAGGTACATTTATGCATGATGTTATTGACCAATTCTTTAGAGAAATTAAAATAAGAAAATTAAAACTAGAGGAAATTGAGTTAGAAGACATTGAAGAAATTGTAGAAGAAATAATTGATAAAAAACTAAAAATGCCTAAGAATTATATTTTTACAAGTACATCTAAATTCAAAGTATTAACTAGAAGATTAAAAAGAGTAATTGTAAAATCTATGAAATACATATTACAAACATTAACAAACAGCGATTTTGAAATTTTAGGAACAGAGGTTGAGTTTAAAGAAGGAAAAAATTATTCTCCAATACAATTTGAATTAGAAGATGGAAGAAAAATAGAGGTAATAGGGAAAATAGATAGAATTGACTATGCAAAAGATGATAAAAACAGGTATTTAAGAATTATAGACTATAAATCTTCTATAAAAAATATAGATTTAAATGATGTTGTAGGTGGAATTCAATTACAATTATTAACCTATTTAGACGCAATTACAACAAATGAGGAAGATATACCAGCTGGAATTTTTTATTTCAATTTAATAGATGATATTTTAAAAGTAGATAAAAGTTTAACAGAAGAACAAATTGAAGAAAAAATAAAAAAAGAGTTCAAATTGAAAGGTTATATTTTAGCAGATGTAAAAGTTGTTAAAATGATGGATAAATCACTAGAAAAGGGTTATTCAAATATGGTACCTGTATTCATTGATTCAAAAGAGAATTTAAGTGAATCAAGGTCAAAAATTTTAACAAAAGAACAATTTATAGATTTACAAAAATATGTAAATCTTACAATAAAACAAATAGGAAAAGAAATATTTGAAGGTAATATTAATGTAAATCCATATTATTCTATAAAAAATAAAAAAACACCTTGCAAATATTGCAAATACCATTCAATATGCCAATTTGAATCAAAAGATGGATATAGGTATATAGAAAATTTAGAGAAACAATTATTACTAGAAAATATAAAAGAAAAAAATAAGGAGGAAGCATGCTTGCAAAAGGATTAAAAAAAGGAGATTATATTGGCGTTATTGCACCATCTGACCCTATTGAAGAAAAAAATATGGAGGATATTGATAAATCTGTTAAACTTATGGAAAATGCAGGTTATCATGTTGTATTTGGTAAAAATGTAAAAAGTAATAAAACAGGCTATGGTGCTACTGCAAAAGAAAAAGCAGATGATATTTACCAAATGTTTAAAGATGACAAAGTAAAAGCAATTTTTTGCGCAAAAGGTGGATACAATTCGAATTCTGTTTTTGATAAATTAGATTATGAATTAATAAAAAATAATCCTAAAATAATATGTGGATTTTCAGATTCAACATCAATTTTAAATATAATATATGAAAAAACAGGGCTTATTACTTTTCACGGTCCTACATTTAAATCGCTAGTATCTTGGGATACATTGTATGCCTTTGAATCTTTTATTGAAAGAATGGAAAAACACAATTTGAGTTTAGCAAAAGAAGATGACGAGTTCATTACAATAAATGAAGGTGTAGCAGAGGGTGTTTTAATTGGAGGAAATTTAAACTTATTTACAAATTTAATAGATGGCAAATATAAAGTAAATACAGAAAATAAAATATTATTTTTAGAGGATTTGGGAGTAGAGTCACCTCCTGGTATGATAAGTAATTTCTTTTATAGATTAAAACAAAACAATGTATTTGATAAAATAAATGGAATATGGCTTGGAAATTATGAACATGAATCAGGGGTAACAATAGAACAAATATTATTAGATGTATTAGAAGGTAAAGTAAACTTTCCAATTATTAAATCTAATAATTTTGGACATACAGATAGAAAAGTAGTAATACCAATTGGAACAAAAGCTAAAATAGATACATCAAAAAAAGTGAAAATAATGTTACAAGAAAATTGCGTTTTATAAAATATAAAATTGAAAGGACTAAAAAAATGCTAGATACAATTGAAGAATTAGAGGAAAAAATTAAAGGTTGTAACAAATGTAAATTATGCAAAACTAGAACTAATATAGTTTTTGGTACAGGAAATAAAAATGCAGATTTAATGTTTATAGGAGAAGGACCAGGTCAAGATGAAGATATACAAGGAATTCCTTTTGTAGGAAAAGCAGGAAAACTTATGAACATGGCATTTGAGGGAATTGGAATAAATAGAGAGGATGTGTATATAGCAAATATTGTAAAATGTAGGCCACCATTAAATAGAAACCCAGAAAATGATGAAGCAGTAGCTTGTATGGATTATTTAAGAAATCAAGTAATGCTTATAAAACCTAAAATTATTGTTCTACTAGGTAATGTTGCATTAAAAAATATTTTGGGAAACGAATTTGCAATTACTACAGCAAGAGGAAAGTGGGTAGAGAAAAAAGGAATATTATATATGCCAACATTTCATCCTGCTGCACTATTAAGAGATGACACAAAAAAGATATACTTTTGGAATGATTTACAAGAGGTAAAAAATAAACTTGAAAGTTTAAATATATAAATAAGAGGTACTATATGAAAGAAGAAATTATAGAAAAAATAAATGAAAAAGCAAATTATTGTTTAAATTGTAAAATAAAACCATGTAGCAAAAAAGGTTGCCCACTTGAAAATGATATACCAACATTTATAAAAGCTGTAAAAGAAGAAAACTATGAAGAAGCTTTTAACATACTTTTAGAAACAACAATTTTACAACCAATATGTGGAAGAATATGTCCACATAAAAGTCAATGTGAAGGTTCATGTGTAAGAGGAATAAAAGGAGAATCTGTACAAATTGGAGAGCTAGAAGCTTTTGTAGGTGATATGGCAATTAAAAATAATTATAAAATTAATGTGAAGGATTTAAATGGAAAAAAAGTTGCAGTTGTTGGAGGAGGACCTTGTGGATTAACTGCATCATATTTCTTAAGAAAAGAAGGATATGATGTAACAATATATGAAAAATATTCTTATTTAGGTGGATTACTTGTTCATGGTATACCTGAGTTTAGGTTAGAAAAGGATTTAGTAAATAATTGGATTAATAAAATTTTAAGCTTAGGAATTAATGTAGAATATAATAAGGAATTAGGAAATAATTGTACATTAGAGGATTTAGAAGAAAAATATGACGCAGTTTTATTAGCATTTGGAGCAAATATTTCCTCAAAAATGAATATACCAGGTGAGGATTTAAAAGGTGTTTATGGAGGAAATGAACTACTAGAATTTAATTTGCATCCAGATTATAAAGGAAAAAAAGTTGCAGTAATAGGTGGAGGAAATGTTGCAATGGATACTGCAAGAACTATAAATAAAATGGGAGCAGAAAAAACTTATGTTATTTATAGAAGGGCAGAAGAACAAATGCCAGCTGAAAGAAAAGAAATTGAAGATGCTAAAAAAGAAGGGGTAGAATTTTTATTTCAAAATAATATTGTTAAAATTATACCAAATGATAATAATGAGGTAAATAAAATAGAGTGTATAAAAACAGAGCTTATACAAAGACCAGGTGAAACAAGAAAATCTCCTGTTAATATAGAAGGTAGTAATTATATAATGGATATGGATTATGTTGTTATGGCTATTGGTTCATGTCCTGAAAAAAAGGTTATCGATACTATTAATATTTCTACTGGTAAGGGTGGATATATAGAATGTGATGAAAATTACAAAACATCAAGAGAAAAAGTTTTTGTAGCTGGTGATTTAAGTGGTGAAAAATCTACAGTTGCATATTCTGCAAGAAGCGGAGGAAATGCAGCAAAAGAAATTGATAAAATGCTATCCATATAATAAAAAAAGCAGATATTACATCTGCTTTTTATCTTTGTATATCATGTATTTGATTTTTTTGTTTTATACCAAAAAGATTTGTTAATTTATTAAATAATTTTGTTATTCCAGTTTGTTCTTTAACAACAACAAGTGAAGATTCTGTATTATTTAATTTTTCATATTTTGACTCTAATAATGTCATCATTTTAAGATAATAATCGTTATAAAATGTGTAATTTTCTGTAACTCCTATATAATTTTTAAAGTTATATAGTTTATTTCTAAAGTTTTCTAATTCACGAGGTGTATTAATAATATCGAAATAACTATTAAAATAACTTGTCATAATTAAATTTTGTGTTTGCAAAAATAAATTAGTGATATTATTTTTTGTAGATTTTATTTGATTTGAAATTTTAAAAATTGATTTATCTGTATTTTTTATATCTGCAAGTTTTTCATCTAAAACTGCAAGTTTATATTCTAGGTTCATTATTTTATCTATATTCTTTTCAATTTTTTTGTATGCTGTAGAATTTGTAAAATTAGAAAAAGTTTCTTTAAATGCTGTATTTCCGAAAAGCGTACTATTTATTAATACTTTTTCTCCAGTAATGTATGCCATTTGATTTAATAAATTACATTCTAAAGCATAGTAGTCAGGACTATTTGTAGATAGTTCGATTCCAAAATATTTAACAGTATCTGTTGGACTTTGCAAGCATTTTTCAGTCATTAATTGAACTGCTGCTTCATTTAAGGCCATACCAGGCATATTAGAATGTGTAAAGTCACAAAGACCAAGTTGAACTACATTATTTTTTACATCTTTTTTTGATTGTATAACATGTATACATTCGTGTATAGCATATTTTTCAATATTATCTAAATCTACATTTTCATCAAAATATATTGATGAGTTTTTATAGTAATATTTAGCAACTGAATTATCTTTTGGCATTTTTGCAGTATACATATTTAATCTTGAAATAGAAATAAATATATCATTAGCATCTAAATTTTGTTCTGGAAAAGAGCTTACAATTTTTTGTGAAATATTTTTAGCAATTCTATTAATTGTAAATGTATCTAAAGGCTTAAGTATGCTAATTCCTTCTTTTTTTAAATCGCTTTCTACACTCATTCGACAAAACTCTCCTTAGTAAAATTAAATATATTATATAATATGTTTTACTTAAAAGCTATTACATAAAAATTAAAATTATATTACAAAAATATTACAAAAAAAGACACTAAAGTCAAAATTTCTTGCTTTTAGTGAGTCTGTAAAAAGAAATAGTAAAATCAAATAATAATTGAATATAAATTAATTGTATAGTATAATAAAATTAGGAGGGAAATAGATGATTAAAAAAATTGGTCAAATATTAAGTGTAATTATTCAAATTATAATTATATTTTTTATTATTGGTTTAATATTTATAGCAGTATATTTCTTTTTATATCGTAACGATACAGCACAAATGCAAGTAAGTCTTGCACAGGTAGAAACTCAAAATCCTATACCTGAGGAATTTCAAAGTGTAAAAAATACTGTATCTAATATTCTTTCAAACATACAACCCTCTACAATAAATGATAAAAAAGAAACAAATGAAGATTATACAAATTATGAAATTAACATAGATAGTAAAAATTATTATGCTAGTCAATTAGATAATTATGCTAAAATAATTTATAATGAATTATATAATAACAAAGAAAATTTAAAAACAGGAACTTATGATTTAAAAATGCCCCAAGAAATTAATAATTTATTATATGAAGCAAATGGAGATGCTATTTTAAATAATGCTTTTCAAGATGCTTGGGATGCATTTGTATATGATAATCCAGATATGTTTTTTATAGATACAAGTAAAGTATGTTTAACAACACAAGTTACTACTATCGGATTTAAAAAATCTTATGAAGTATCAATAACAAAAGGTGATAATAATACTTATTTAAAAAACGAATATACAAATATTGCAAATCTTAATACAGCATTACAGCAAATAGAAAATGTAAAAAAAGAAATAATATCTAAATGTAGTGGAACTGATTTAAAGAAAATAGAGATAGTACATGATTGGTTAATTGATAATTTAGAATATGATACTACAACACAAAGAGATAATTCATATAATATTTATGGAGCATTTGTAGAGAAAAAAGTTGTATGTGAAGGATATTCAAAAGCATTTAAAGTATTAATGGATGAGCTTAATATTCCTTGTATATTAGTTAAAGGAGAAGGAACAAATACACAAGGACAAACAGAAAAACACATGTGGAATTATGT
>CANPWI010000027.1 GCA_947584125.1 uncultured Clostridia bacterium | reverse complement strand
AAAAATACCCTATAATTCATATAAAATGTCGGGATTGAATGTCGGGAAAATTTTTAATCTTTGATAAATCTATCAAACTTTATTTTGAGGTTTGAAAAAGAACTTTATTCAAGGCAAAAGTAGGAGGTTTGCTATGGCTATTACAAAATGTAAAGTTATACAAAAAAAATTAGAGGTTGTAATAAATTATGCTAAAAATGGCGATAAAACTGAAAGAGGAGAAAAGGAAGACTTTCTAATTCAAAAGAGATTTAAAGATAATAAAGAAAGAGCTGAAAAAGAAATTGTAAAAAGTAAAAAGAAATTACGAGATAGATAGTGCAAAGTTGCAATTTATGTTAATTTATGCTATAATATATTTATAGTAACCAAATAAGGTGCTAATTAATAAAATAGCCTAAAGACAGGAGGACAAAGTCATGACACTTTATAAAAACATTGTAGCAACCAGCAAACCCAGCACAGAAAATGAAGTCAGAAGTTATTTTCAAGATGATGAACGGATAAAAGGTAAGAGGTTAAAGTCGTTTGAAGTTAAGTTCGATAATTTTGGCACACAGATGGACGACTATACCAATTACCACAATGTAAACGCTGATCATTATGATTTAACAGCTGTCTTCGAATAACAAACATCTCTACTCTCTGTCAAGAAAGTTCCTTTCATTCGGGAACTAACAGAGGCTAACGTAAGTTTCTTTCATTTGGAAACTTACGTTTTTTATTTTGTTTCTATATCTATCCAATTAAGAAAATCTTTATTTGCACTATGTATTTCTGTATAAGAAATTTCAGCAACTTCAATAATATATTTTTTAACTGTTCTAATCTTTATTCCTTAACAGTGAGTTTTATTGATAATCTTAAAAAGGCTATCAGTAAATCAGTCAAAGGATTCGAAGTTTTTGTCAATGATCCTTCAATGGATAATGGCAAGCTCCAGTTCGTTCCTGGCTTCAGACCTGCTGTGAGTTATTGCTATATTTATAAAAAAATAAACAGTACCATATTCCATATTTATATTTCACTCTCCTATTACTTTTTATATAATTGTATGATATAATAATTAATAAGGAACTGGAAGGAATGATAATAATGGGGAATATGAAAAAATATTATGAAAATACAGAGGGGGCTTCACCCAACCCAATGGTTAAAAAATTCATAGATATGAATATTAACCCTACAAATGCTATTGACTTAGGATGTGGTGCTGGTAGAGATACCATATTTTTAATAAACAATGGCTGGAATGTTTTATCAATTGATAGAGAAAATACAAAAGATATTATATCTAGTAAATTAGATAATGAAAAAATAAAAAAGAAACAATTGAATATCCAATCTGAAATTGTAAGTTGTGTTAAAATTTAAAAGAAAATAATGTAAATAATAAATTATTAGAAATAAAATTATCTTAATAAAGTAGTTAGGAGAATTTTTTTATGGGAATTAAATCATGGATAATAAGTAAATTAGAAAAAGATGTAGAATCCTCAGCAGGACATATAGAATTAGAGAATTTAAAAGAAGAAGATAGAGAAAAAATGTTTAAACAATTTGGAGAAGGAGATGCTAATTTAACAGAATTTTTAAGACAGTCTTACAAAAGTGGACTTCCAAGTATTTTTTGCTGTTCAGGACATGGAATTCAAAGTGCATATGTTACTTTGAAAATAACAGATGAGAATATAAATATTGCAAGAAAAGTTGGTAAAATTTTATCTAAACAAGGAATATCAACTAATTTTACAGATGACCACATAAGAGGAAAATATGTCCATTATAGAAGTATGAAAACTAATTCTACAGAATGGCTAAATACAGCAACACAAATTTTAGCAAATCCAGAACTGTTTGAGGATGTTGAACCAGATATTTACTATCATGAAGAAATGTATTCATCTAAAAAGCCTTTTGCATTTAATCTGAAAAAAAGGCTACTTGCATATTTAAGAGGTACAAAACAAATTACAGAAGCTACAACAGCAAGTTCCATACAGAAGTTTAAAGAAAATTCATGGGAACTTTCAGATAAAGAAAAAAGTTCAATAATGGAACATCAAAAACTTACTAATGTAAATAAAAATAGTAAGAAATTATATAACGAAAGTATTATATTAATAGGGCCATCAGGAGCAGGAAAGTCAACAGTAGCAGAAGAACTTAGAAAAAAGACTGGAATGCAAAGATTATGTATAGATAGAATTGCCAATAGAGCAAGAGATACTGGATTTATGAGAAAATTTAAAAATGCAGATGAATTTAATTTTTACATGATTTCAGAAATAATAGAAAAAGCAAAGAAAGATGGTTCATATGGAATTGTAGATTTTGGTGCAGGACATTCTGTATATGATGATCGAGAAATATTTGAAAGAGTTAAATCAATGTTAAACCCTTTTAAAAATATTGTTTTATTACTACCTGATAAAGATGAAGAGAAATCTTTAGATATAATGAAAAGCAGAGCAACAGGTGATACAAGAGATAATAAAAAATTTGTTGAAAGCCCATGTAATAAGGAATTAGCAACGATGATAGTATATGGTAATAACAGACAGCCTGTGGAAATTGCAGAGGAAATTTTACAATTTATTAAAGAAAGAAAAGAACAGCAAATGGAAATAGAATAATAATATTGACTTTATAAGTAAAAAATGATAAAATATATCTACATTAAAATTTAGTTATGTTTAAAAAGAAAATTAGTAAAATTTTATAGTAACTTATAGAAAGATAATGGAAGCTGGAAATTATCAGTATATAAAATTTGAAATACAATTCTTATAGTAACTAACGTGTTGCTACGAATAAGCTATAAATGAGGCAATATTATATAAATAATATTGTGAATAAAGGTGGTACAACGAAGTCAATTCGTCCTTTAATAAGGACAAATTGACTTTTTTGAATTTTAATAAAAAAAGGAGTAGATGAATATGAGCAATTTAGAAATAATAAAAAGAAAAGCAGTACAAATATTTAATGAAGAAGATTTAGAAGAAAAAATCAAAAGTGGAAAAAAATTAACAATAAAATTTGGAGCAGATCCATCAAGACCAGACTTACATATAGGACATTCTGTTCCTCTAAGAGTATTAAAAACATTTCAAGATATGGGACATAAAATTGTATTTGTAATAGGTGATTTTACTGCAATGATAGGTGACCCATCAGGAAAAAGTAAAACAAGACCAGCACTTACATTTGAACAAACAAGAAAGTCAGCTCAAACATATTTAAATCAAGTTACAAAAATATTAGATAAAGACAAAACAGAGATTGTATTTAATTCAGAATGGTTATCTAAAATGAGTTTTGAAGATGTTATAAAATTATCAAGTCAATATACTGTTGCAAGAATTATGGAAAGAGATGATTTTAAAAACAGATTTGAAAATAATTTACCATTATCTATGCATGAGTTATTATATCCTTTAATGCAAGGTTATGATTCAGTTGCAATAAATGCAGATATAGAAATTGGAGGAACAGACCAAACATTTAACTTGCTAGTAGGAAGAGAACTACAAAAATCTTATGGACAAGAAAGTCAAGTAGTAATAACATTTCCATTACTTGTTGGATTAGATGGAAAGGAAAAAATGAGCAAGTCATTAGATAATTACATTGGAATAAATGATTCACCTTTTGAAAAATTTGAGAAAAGTATGAAAATTCCAGATGATGTATTAAGACAGTATTTTGAATTAGCAACTGATTTATCAACAGAAGATATAAATAATATAATGAAAAAAGATATTAGAGAAGCACATATGATTTTTGCAAAAGAACTATTAAAAATGTATGATGATGTAAATGAATTTGAAAATGTTAAACAAAGATATATGGAAATAGCAAAAGGAAATATTCCTGATGACATTGAAACAATACAAGTAATAGAAGATGAAATGAATATATGTGATTTATTAATAAAAATTAATTTTGCAAGTTCTAAAAGTGAAGCAAAAAGAATGATACAAGGTAAGGGTGTAAAAATTAATTCAAATGTAGAATTAGATATAAATAAAATGGTAAAAATAGAGAATAATTTAGTAGTGCAATTTGGAAAAAATAAATTTAAAAAAATAATAAAATAGAAAGTATTGCATTTTTTGCCAAATTATGGTATAATATTTATGTAAAACAACTATTGTTAAAATGCTTAAGGAGGAATGAATATGACATTATTCAAAAACATCATTGCTAAGGAAGTTCCAGCGAGTAAAAGAGAGATTGAATTTTACTTTCTTGAAGATGAACGAGTTCACGGAATGGAACTAATCTCTTATGAGGTAAATCTAGACAGAAAAGGCACCTGCTTTGATGAAGGGTGTACTGGTCAAAATGGCTATGCCCATTATGACATAATTGCAGTTTTTGAATGAAAAGTTGTAAGAAATCCCGCGAAAGTTTCTTAAATTGAAGAAACTTTCGTTTTTTTATATAATAGGAAAGTTCTACTTTCCTATTATACAAAAAAATAACATTGCACAGAAAATTTACTTTGTAAATTTTCGCGTCAACAAATCTTTACGCTTCTTTGAGACCTTGAATTTAGATAGCAAACTTTAAGATGTAGAGAAAAGGTCTCGCGAAGCGAGATTTGTTCTCTAATAGGAAATTTATATAAGATAAAAATGCTATAATTGCTATTGTAAAAAAATATTTTCTGGTATATAATGCATACAATGATAGAATAAGGAGAGATAGGTATGTCAAAATTAAAGGTTGATTTTAGCAATGCAAAAATAGATGTAGAAGAACTACTAGAATATAGTGAAAAAGTAGAAAAAATTCATAAAAGTTTACATGAAAAAGCAGATGACGAAAAAGAATTTCTAGGTTGGATTAATTTACCAGAAAATTATGATAAAGAAGAGTTCGAAAGAATAAAAAAAGCTGCTGAAAAAATTAAAAATGATTCAGAAATATTTTTGTGTATAGGAATAGGAGGTTCATATTTAGGTGCAAGAGCTGTAATAGAATCATTAACACATACATTTTATAATTATGAAAAAAGAAAAACTCCAAGAATTTTATATGCAGGAAATAATTTAAGTCCAAATTATATTACAGATTTAATAGATTTTATAGGCGATAAAGATATATCAATAAATGTTATTTCTAAATCAGGAACAACAACAGAACCTGCAATAGCATTTAGAATTTTTAGAGAATTTTTAGAGAATAAATATGGAATAGAAGAAGCTAGAAATAGAATATATGTAACAACAGATAAAGAAAAAGGTGCTTTAAAGCAACTAGCTGATGAAGAAGAATATGAAACATTTGTTATTCCAGATAATATTGGAGGAAGATATTCTGTTTTAACAGCAGTAGGTTTATTGCCAATAGCTGTTGCAGGAATTAACATAGATAAATTAATTGAAGGTGCTAAATTTGCAAGAGATAAATATTTAGATAGCAACCTAAGATATAATGAATGTTACAAGTATGCAGTAATGAGAAATATTTTATATAACAATAATAAAGATATAGAAATATTAGTAAATTATGAACCAAAATTACATTACTTTACAGAATGGTGGAAACAATTATATGGAGAAAGTGAAGGAAAAGACCTAAAAGGAATATTCCCAGCTGGTGTTGATTTTACAACAGACTTACATTCAATGGGTCAATATATACAAGAAGGAAGAAGAAATTTATTTGAAACAGTAATAAATGTAGTAGAAGGTAATGCAGAGCTTCATATAAAATCAGATGGAGATAATTTAGATGGTCTAAATTATTTAGAAAATAAAACATTAGACTTTGTAAATAAAAAAGCAATGGAAGGAACAATAGAAGCACATTTAACAGGAGGAGTACCAAATATAGTTATAAATTTAGAAAGATTAGATGAAGAAACAATAGGACATTTAATATACTTTTTTGAACTTGCGTGTGCAATGTCTGGTAAAATATTGGATGTAAATCCATTTAATCAACCTGGTGTAGAGGAATATAAAAAGAATATGTTTAGACTACTTGGAAAACCAGGATATGAAAATAAATAATTATATTAAAATTTAGGAGATGAAAAATGATAGATATAGAAGAAAGTAAGAAAAGACTTGAAAGTATAAATAATTCTTTAAAAAGTATAGGTGAGTCTCTTTGACTTAAAAAATATGCAAATAAAAATAAAAGAATTAGAAGATAAAATGACAAAACCAAATTTTTGGGATGATAGTAAATCAGCATCAAAAACTTTACAAGAATTAAAAAGTTTAAAAGGAAAAGAAAAGAGTTTTTCTAAATTTACAAATGAATTAGATATGTTGAAAGATATATTAGAATTAATAGAAACAGAAAATGATGAGGAATTACAAAATGACTTTTTAAAAAATATGAAAAATATAGAAAAAGAATTAGAAAAATTTGAAATACAAATGCTTTTATCTGGAAAATATGATAACAATAATGCAATAGTAACCCTTCATCCAGGTGCTGGAGGAACTGAATCTCAGGATTGGGCTCAAATGTTATATAGAATGTACTCAAGATGGGCAAATAAAAATGGATACAATATTAAAGAACTTGATTATTTAGAAGGAGAAGAAGCTGGAATAAAAAGTGTAACATTTTTAGTATCTGGAGAAAATGCTTATGGATATTTAAAAACAGAAAAAGGTGTTCATAGATTAGTTAGAATATCACCATTTGATGCAGGAGGAAGAAGGCATACATCATTTGCATCTGTCGAGGTGCTTCCAGAAATTAATGATGAGGTAGAAATAGAAATTAATAATGAAGATTTACGAATTGATACATATAGAGCTTCAGGAGCTGGAGGACAGCATATAAATAAAACAGATTCAGCAGTTAGAATAACACATATACCAACTAATATTGTAGTTTCTTGTCAATCTGAAAGGTCACAAATACAAAATAAAGAAACAGCAATGAGAATGTTAAAATCCAAATTAATAGATTTAAAAGAAAAAGAACAAAAGGAAACAATAAATGAATTAAAAGGTCAGCAAAGAGAAATTGCATGGGGAAATCAAATTCGTTCTTATGTATTTTGTCCATATACTCTTGTAAAAGACCATAGAACAGGATATGAAGTAGGAAATGTACAAGCAGTTATGGATGGTGAAATTGATGACTTTATTGATACATATTTAAAAATGCAATTAAATCCATAAATTCACATAATATGAAAAATAAAAATATAATAATATATAGTAATATTTAAATTTAAATATTATTTTGACATTAAGATAAAGAGGTGCCATAGATATGGGCATAGTTGTACAAAAATTTGGAGGAAGTTCTGTAGCAGACACAGATAAATTATATAAAGCATGTTCACATATAATAAAAGAAGCAAATAAAGGAAACAAAGTAGTAGTTATTGTTTCGGCACAACGGAAAAACAACAGATGGATTAATTAAAGAGGAACATGAAATAACAGAAAAACCAGAAGGAAGAGAACACGATGTATTAGTATCTACAGGAGAACAAATAACAATTTCAAAAATATGTATGTGTTTACAAAGTTTAGGATATAAAGCAAAGTCATTAACTGGATGGCAAGTACCTATTATTACAACTAAAGTTCATACAAATGCTAGAATAAAATATATTGATAATACTAGAATCTTAAAAGAATTAGATAATGGATATATAGTTGTAATTGCAGGATTTCAAGGAATAAGTATAGATTCAGATATTACTACATTAGGTAGAGGAGGCTCTGATACTACAGCAGTAGCAATAGCAGCAAGTTTAAAAGCAGATAAATGTGATATATATACTGATGTAGATGGAGTATATTCAGCAGATCCAAGAATAATACCTGATGTTAAAAAAATTGAAAATATATCTTATGAAGAAATGCTTGAACTTGCAAGCTTAGGTGCAAAAGTTTTACACAATAGATGTGTAGAATTAGGAAAAAAGTATGAAATACCTATATATGTTAAATCTACATTTGAAAATGAAAGTAGAGGAACAAAAGTTGTAAACAAAAATGGAATGGAAGATTTAACAATAAGTGGTGTAGCAAAAGAAAGTGATGTTGCAAGAATTACAATAATAAGTACAGATACTAAAATAGGAAGAACTTATGAGGTATTTAAATTACTTGCAGAAAATAATATAAATGTAGATATTATAGTTCAAGCTTTTGGAGAGCATATTGAAAAAAATATTTCATTTACTGTAAAAAAACAAGACCTAGATAAAACTACAGAACTTTTAAATAATAATTTAGAAGAGTTAAATGCAAAAGAGGTAAAATATTGCGATAATTTAGCAAAAATCTCAATAGTAGGTGTTGGAATTACTAACAATCCAGGAGTAGCAGCAAGACTATTTGAGGTTTTATATAAAAATAATATAAATATGCAAATGATAAGTACATCCGAAATAAAAATATCAATTCTAGTAAACAAACAAGAAGCAGACTTAGCATTAAAGAAAATACATGAAGAATTTATAAATAAATGAACAAATCGGAAGAATAATAAATTATAGTATAAATTTAAAAAAGGGGGTCGCATAATGCGACCCAATAATTAAAACAAAAAGGAGAAAATAATTGGAGCTAGTAGGACAAGTAGGAGATATCATATATCAAAATGAAGTAAATAGTTATACAATTGCAACATTAGAAACAGAAGAGGAAATATATACAATTATTGGATATATGCCATTTATAGGAGTAGGAGACGAACTAAAAGTAATAGGAAAAATTGTAACACATCCAGATTATGGTGAGCAATTAAAAGTAGAAACTTTTGAAAAAATTATGCCACAAACCTTAGAAGCATTAGAAAAATATTTAGCAAATGGGACAATTAAAGGAATAGGACCTGCAACAGCAAAAAAAATAATAAAAAAATTTGGTGAAGAAACAATAAATATATTTCAATATGAACCATATAAACTTGCAGAAATAAAAGGAATTACAGAAGAAAAAGCAATACTTATGGGTCAGGAATTTAATGAAAATTGGGAGGTTTGGCAAATTGTTGGATTTTTAGAAAAATTTGGAATAGGTCCAAATCAAGCTAAAAATATATATAAAGAGTTAGGAAATGATGCAATAGAAAAAATAAAAGAAAATCCTTATGTATTAGTAGATTTAGCAAGAGGAATAGATTTTAAACAAATAGATAAAATGGCATTAGATTTAGGGATGGGACATAATAACGAAAAAAGAATCCAAAGCGGAATAAAACATAGTTTAATACTAGTTAGTTATAATGGACATACATGTGTACTTAAAGAAAATCTTGTAGAATTTGTTAAAAATTTGTTAGGAATAGAAAAAGATGATATAGAAAATGAAATTATTAATTTAAAAGTGAAAAATGAAATAGTAGTAGAAAAACAGGGAGAATTAGAATGGGTATATTTAAAACCATTTTACATAGCTGAAAATAATATAGCTGAAAAATTATTTATTTTACAAAATTCTCAAAATATAAAATATATACCTAAAATAGAAAAAAGATTAAAAGAAATAGAAAAAAATACAAACATGAAGTTATCTGAAAAACAAAAAGAAGCAATAAAAATGATTAATGAAAATAATATTACAATAATAACAGGAGGACCAGGAACAGGAAAAACTACTATTATTAAAAGTATAATTGAATTATACAAAGCAGAAGAAAAAAAAGTAGTTTTATGCGCACCTACAGGAAGAGCAGCAAAAAGAATGAGTGAAACAACAAATGAGGAAGCAAAAACATTACATAGGCTATTAGAAATAGGAAAATCAAATGAAGAAGATAAGTGGATAAATGTAGAAGAAAGAATTTCTCCAATAGATGCAGATGTTATTATAGTAGATGAAATGAGTATGGTAGACCTATTTTTGATGAATTCATTAATGAAAGGAATTTATCAAGGAACCAAGCTTATACTTGTTGGAGATGTTGACCAATTACCTTCTGTAGGGCCAGGAACAATATTAAAGGATTTGATTATATCAGAAAAAATACCAACAGTAAAATTAGATAAAATTTTTAGACAAGCAGCTAAAAGTAAAATAATATTAAATGCTCATAATGTTAATAATGGGCAAGGTTTTATAAAAAAAGATGATATAAAAGATGAAGAATTATTAGAAGATTTTTTCTATATAAACGAACAAAATCAAGATAAAATTTTATATCAAGTTTTAAGTTTATCAAAAGATAGACTAAAAAAATATGGAGATTATGAATTTTTTAAAAATATTCAAGTAATATCACCTACCAAAAAAGGACTATTAGGTACTAAAGAATTAAATAAAGCATTACAACAAGAATTAAATCCAGCATCAGAATATAAAGAAGAAAAATCGTTTGCAGGAATAACTTTTAGAGAAGGCGACAAGGTAATGCAAATAAAAAACAATTATGATATATTTTGGGAAAGAAAAAATCCAGAGTATGAAAATGGTAGTGGAGTATACAATGGAGAATTAGGCATTATCAAAAAAATAGATGAAACAGAAAGGCAAGTAATGGTTAAATTTGATGATGAAAAAATTGTATGGTATTCTTATCAAGATTTAGAGCAACTTGAACATTCGTATGCAATTACAATACATAAAGCACAAGGTTCAGAATTTGATGTTGTAATTATACCAGTTTCTGGTACATCTCCAATGTTACTTACAAGGAATTTATTATATACAGCATTAACAAGAGCAAAAAAAATGTTAATAATAATTGGAAGTAAAAATATAATAGAATTTATGATACAAAATTCAGAAAGTAAAAAAAGAAATACAGGCTTAAAATATAAAATACAAGTTATATCTAAAATGGGGGAATAAGGGGAGAATAGGAGACTAATTTGAAATATAATTTATTTGAAGAAATTCTAGAAGCAGTATACCCAACTACTTGTATAATGTGTGAAAAAATTGAAAAAACAGGAATATGCAAAAAATGTTTAAAAGAAATAGAAAAATATAGTAAGTATAAAAATTATAAAATAAAAAATAAATATTTTGATAATCATATATACTTTTTTAGCTATGAAGGGCTAATTAGAAATAAAATTATTGACTTTAAATTTAATGAAAAAGTATATTATTCAAAGGGATTTGCAAAAATTATTTTAAATAATGAAAAAATGTATGGACTTTTGAAAAAATATGATATAATAGTTCCAGTACCAATACATAAAAATAGGAAAAAAGAAAGAGGATATAACCAAAGTGCTGAAATATCAAGGATAATTTCAAAAGAAATAACCTCATTAAAATTAGAAGATAAGGTACTTATAAAAAGTAAAAATATAGTAGCTCAAAGTACATTAAATGCAAAACAAAGAAAAACAAATATAAAAGATGCTTTTAAAATAATAAATGAACAAAAAATTAAAGACAAAAAAATTATATTATTTGATGATATATATACAACAGGAAGTACAGTTAATGAATGTAGTAAATTATTAAAAATGTATGGAGCAAATAAAATAACAGTTATAACCATTGCAAAAGATTAAATTTATTACATATTATTGTGTGTAATAGTTTTATGTAAAAACTTAGGAGGAAATATAAAAATGGAAGAATTAGTTGATAGTATATTAGATTATATTAGAGCAGACTATACTGATTATGCAATAATGATTAATGGTGAGTGGGGAAGCGGAAAAACTTATTTTTGGAACAACAAAATTAGAAACAAAATTGAATCAATGAGATTCAATAAAAAAAGATATACTACTATATATATGTCTTTATATGGTATATCTAATTTGGAAGATATAAGTAAAAAAATATTTATAGAAACCACTCAATTAATGGATAAAAACCTAAGAAAATATATGAATGCACACAATCAAACTGCAATTCCAGAATATGCAAAAACAGGTTTAGATATGGCAAATTTTTTTGGAGTAGCACAAAGCAGAGATAGATTAGACTATGGAAAATTTTTTGCAACAGATGATAAAATATTATGCTTTGATGATTTGGAAAGAGCAAATGTAGATGTAATTGATATACTAGGATACATTAATAACTTTGTTGAGCATGACCATATAAAAACAATAATTATATGTAATGAAAAAGAACTTGCTACAAAATTAAAAAGTGGTAATTTAGAAATGAAAACTTTTATTGCAACATATTTACTTGATAAAGAAGGAGATTTAGCTAAAGTTTCTGAAAAACCAATAGTAGAAAAAATACAAGATAAAATAGAATATGTATTTGATAAAGCAAATGATTATGAAAGAATAAAAGAAAAATTAATAGGAGAAACATTTGATTATGTTCCAGAATTTAACTATATAATAAATGGCTTATTAATGAGATATGAATCAAATACAGAGTTAATTAAATTTTTAAGAGAAAATACAAAATTAATAATAAATACATTTAATAAAAGTGGAACAAGAAATTTAAGAATATTAAAACATGCATTAAATGACTTTAAAAAAGTATTTGAAATGGTAAATAAAAATTATCCAAATACAGATAAAACTGTATTACAAACAATGCTTATATTTACTATAGCTGTTTCTTTTGAGATTAAAGCAGGAAAAATTACAAAAGAAAAATTTGTAAACATACAAAACAATGACGAATATAAAGCAATACTTGTATCTTCAAGAGTATTAATGGATAATAGACAATTTTATATAAAAGAATTTGATAACAATTATTATTATAATTACAAATCTGACTATCGTTTCTTTAAATTTATAGAAATATATGTTAGAACTAGAATATTTGATATGAAAATATTTAAAGATAATATGGATATAATAATAAAAACAATAGATAAACAAAAATTACCAGCATACAAAAGGTTATTAACACAAGAATATTGGAAAATGGATGATAATGAATTTTTAACAATAATAGAAGAAATATATGAAGATGTAAAAAATGGAAGAATACCTTTAATGGATACTGTAAAAACTTATGTATATTTCAACTATTTTTTGAAAAAAGGATTAATATCTTATGACCCAAAAACATTAAAAGTTGTATTTTTAAATGGAATGAATGTATCTTCATTAACATCAAGTTATTGTCCAAATGTAGAAGAAGAACTTAATAAAATTACAGTAGGAGAGCCAAATCAAGATGTTGAAGAAGTACTTAAACATTTTAATAATTTAAATAATCAATTAAAAGATAAACTATATACAGAAAAAGCTGAAGAATTATTTTCTAATTTACCAGATAATATGCAAGCATTTTATGAAAAATTTGATAAAACATGTATGGATATACCAGTATTCAAATATTATGAACCATTTGGATTCTTCCAAAGAATATCTACAGCATCAAATGAAGATATAGTAACAATTAAGGAAAAAATGGCAAATAGAGCAATGTTATATCAAAAAGAAATAGAACCAGAAATTAAAAATATAAAACAAATAAAACAAATAATAGACGATTATACAAAAAATAAAGAAAATAGTATAAAAATTGTAATGTTAAAGGA
>CANPWI010000026.1 GCA_947584125.1 uncultured Clostridia bacterium | reverse complement strand
AATCAGCAAGCTCCCATTCTCCTTGCTATTAAGGAGATTGAGAGCTTTTACTTCTCAAAAAGTGTTTAAGTTGAGATCATAAAAAAATCTATTTGTCAAACAAAATTTTGTAACTTTGGAATAAATTAATAGATGGAAACTTTTTGTTCCCATCTACGTAAATATATTGCTTTACTAACTACGTTGTTAAAGTTCCATTTGGAGTATTTACTATCATCAATATATCTTCTTCTTTACCATTTTCAGCATTGATATACACTAAGAAATCTCTATCAGCAGACTTTCCTGTAAACTCCCAACACAATATTTCTGTATTATATTCTGTTGGAATAATTGCTAACTTTTCACTTGAAATCTCAAGATGTGAATTCAGTTTTTCTTTAGCCTCTTCTTTTGAAATTAAATTTTTAGAAATTTGCCTTTCTTCATGACAGTTTAAATAGCCTGCAGATTCCATTCCTAGAATTTCTCCATTATCAAGTGCAATTTTTACTTTTATCAAATCAGAATATACAGTAACCCCATCTTGTGAATATGCATAATTTACAACTACATTTCCTCCTTGTTCCATATAATATGTCTCTTTCATATTAGCATAACCCTTGTCATTTAAAAAATCTTTTCCAATTTGCACAGCTTCTTCTGGACTCTTTCCATTCTCTCCTATTTCTCTATAGTAGTTCATATATACAAGGTGTCCACCTTTTTTAGATATTGCAATATATTTTTTATTTTCACCTATTTGTACTTCAAAATTATATACTGGTATATTGCCATTTTCCGATAAACCTTTTGAAACAACTCCATCTGGATTATCACTTGCAAATGTCTTAGCAATTTCCATTGCTTTTGCCTCATCTATGTCTTCTCCTGTTAATCCTTTTCTTTCAAATGAAACCATGTGTTCAGAAAATGCCCCATCATAAATTAGCCCTGTATAATCATCAAATGTAGACTCAATGTTTCCAAAACTCTCTGTTAAATCTGAGCTTACTTGTTGTGCAAATGCCTTATTTCCTTTGTTATCTAATTCATCCCATCCAAGAGTTCCTTCATTTATTTCTGTTTCAAGTTGATCCAATGTGTCTCTTAAATTGACAGCATAACTATGCAAATTCTCTATATTTTTTAATTCTTCATCTGTTAATTCTTTTCCCTCAATTGCCTTCATTGACAAACTATAGCTGTAATCACTAGCTTGGTTTAAGAATTTAGCTGCATTTGATAAACCTTCTGTTTTTATTGGAATATTAGCCAAATATACACTTGCTAAATTAGCTTTATTCCATATATTGCTAAGTGTTTTAGCTGAATGTTCTGGTGTAGATGTTATACTAGCTTTCGCAAGATATGTTTCTACATCTTCCATACATTTTACAAGTTCGTAAAATGATGAATTATATGCATTACTTGATGTCATATGATAATCATTTTGTTTTTTATAAATATATATTGATAAACCGTATAACAATTGCCAGTAATACTATTATAACTAAGACTATTGATAGCATATGCCTATCTTGTAGTCTTTCCTTCCAATCCTGTAACTTATTTTTCATCCTTTTCCTCCTTGACCATACGATTATTATTGTCAAATTTTGAAAAAGTATACAGTAATTGTTATTTTCTTATTTAAAAATTTCTTTGCATATATTCACTGCCGCTTCTGGTTTGGCAAATTTCATTGTATTTTGCCTTAATTGATTTAAAGTATTATCCTCAATTAATTCTTCCATTATCATTCCTAAATTATCATTGTGTTTAACACATTTAGCTAAATTGTTTAACTCAAGGAAATCTGTATTATCTGTTTCTTGACCTGGTATTGGATTTATAATTAACATCGGTACATTTGAAGCCAAACATTCTGACACTGTAATTCCTCCTGGTTTAGAAATGACCAAATCTGCCACACTCATGAGCTCAGGCACTTTTGTTGTATATTCCATTACCTTTATATTTTCTTTATTTATTGAATTTTCAGCAATTTCATTGAATTTTTCAAAAACTTTATCATTTTTACCTGATATTGCAACTATTTGAAAATGGTTAGCCATTCTTGCAATTTGTTCCATATATGAATATATGTTACTTCTTGCCAATCCCATTTTACCACCAGCGAAAAATAGAATAACTTTTAAATTTTCTTTTAAATTAAATTCCTTTAAAACTTCTTCTCTTTCATATTTTTTTGAAAATCTTTGAGATATTGGTATCCCTGTTGCAAAGACCTTACTTTCGTCTACACCATATTTTATCAAATCATTCTTCATTTCTTCATTTGATACAAAAAATTTATCTACATACTTGTGTTTAACAAGCCATTGTTCATGATATTTTAAATCTGTAAGAATATTTACTAATTTGACGTTAATTTTTGAATGTTTCTTCAATGAGGCACACATCTGTGTTGAAAATGGATGTGTTGAAATAATAATATCTGGATTTTCTTTTTTTATTAATCTGTGCATTTTTATCTTAAGTATTCTATTTGCAGAATTACTTAATTCTGCTACTAACCCTTTTCTTGATTTATTATATATTTTTCCCCACACCCATGGTAAATTCTTTGCCATTTTTTCATATGACTTAATTGTTAAACTGTTGATTACTTTATTCAAATAAGCCATGAAATCTATCATTGAAACTTCATAATCTCTATAATTATTTTCTATAGCTTCTTTTACTGCATTTGCAGCACTCAAATGTCCTCCACCATATGCTGCATACAATATTAATACTTTCATCTATCTTTTCATTCCTCTCCATGTTTTTTCTAAGAATATTTTATCATAAAGAATAAAAAAAAAAAAGAGATGATAAAAATTCTATGCAATTAGATTCTAAAACTAAAATATCCATTAACTGCCTTTTTATAGCTAATTACATTTTACTATAAAATCTTGTTTAGACAAATTGTAAGGAAAAGTTAAGATTTATTTAATCATTTCTTAAAGCATTATTTTTATATTTCAACTATACTAGAAATAGATTGGAGGTCAAGTTATGAGAAAAAAACATAAGAAAAAATTAAATATAAAGATAATTTTTTTTATATTTTTTATTACTATTATTGCTAAGAATATAATATCTAATAATACTTCCTTTAAACTTCCTTTTGTTAAAACTAATATTGAATATAAGATTATAAAGCAGGATGAAAATAATAAATATTCAGGAATAGGACAAGAAAAAGTAACTGATAAAGATGGATATTATACTACTTTTACTACAGATAATCCATATAAAAAAATTTACATTGAATATAAACAAAATGGAGAAGCTTCTTGGAGTAAAAATATATATTGGAATGATTATATGGAAAATACAGGATGTGGAATTACGGCTATGGCTATTATTTTAAGTGGATATGGTAAAAATGTTACTCCTGAAGATTTGAGGAATAAATATTATCCTGTTATTGACTATGAATCTTTAAATACAGAATTTTCTAATTCTTATGGAATAGAAGCAAGTGGATTTTTCTTTGATTCTGTTCATTTATCAAAAGAATACATAAAAAAGCACTTATTAACAAATAGACCTGTTTTGATTTGCGTATGGAATAATCCTAGTGAAAATCGTTGGACTACTGATTCTCATTATATGGTATTACTTGCTTCTTCTGATGATATGGTATATATTTCTAACCCTAATGGTGGAAAAAATGATAGTAAAAGTTCGGGATGGTATAAATACGAAGAGGTACTCCCATATATTGCAAAAGCATTATTTATTGAAAGTTATGAGTAAGAGCAGTTTAATTTAACTGCTCTTATTTTTTTCAAATTTTATTTATCTTTATACATATTTACTATATCCTTCAAACTCATTTTGGTACCATAATTTAATATTGCATTTGAATATATCTTTATTGTAACTTTTGCTATAAGGAATATTGTAACCATTAAAATTGCAATAGATATTGCTACATCTGTTCCACTTGCTAATCCCATCATTATTCTAAAAGGCATACAAAATGGTGATGATATTGGAAATAGTGAAGCAAATATATTAAGTTCACTTGTTGGATTAATCATTGTAAAATATGATAAATAAAATCCTATCACTGCAAGTATTGCCACTGGACCATTCGCTGATTGTATATCTTCTGGTTTGCTTACAGTTGAACCTGTTAATGCATATAATAAAGCATATGTAAAATATCCTAATAAAAAATATATAATAGTAATAATACCTAAATATATTGTAATATTAGTCATATCTAATACTGTATTTAATAATTCTTCATCTATAAATATTTTTGCACTTATTAAAGCTGTTCCTACAATTAATATCAATTGAAACAATCCTACAATTCCAATTCCTAATGTTTTTCCGAAGCACTATTGTTTTAGGTGTTGTTGATGTAACTAATGTTTCGATTATCTTTGATGTTTTTTCTGTTGTTATTGAGCTCGATACTTGATAAGCACAAAAATATATTGCATAAAATAATACAATAGACAAAATCATCATTACAAATACATTTCCACTTGCTTTTTCTTCACTTGTTTGTTCTATACTAAATTCAAAATTAGGTGTAATTGATTGTAATTCTTCTTCTGTTAAACCTAATTTATTAATTTGAATATTAGTGTATAATGAATTAATTGTGTTTGCTATATTTTCTGGCACTTCATCTATCATTGTTGTATTTTCTACTATGTATCTCACTTTTATATTGTTTTCTTGTTTTTCTATCATTATAGCTTCAGTTATTTCTTCATTTTCTATTTTTTCTTTTACTTCGTCAAAACTTGCTTTACTAAGTTCTATTTCATATCCTAAATCTGCTTGCTTTAAAAGTTCTAAATTACCTTCAAATATGTTATTATTGTCTACTATTAGAAGTTTATCTCCACTTGCTTCTCCTTTAAATGCCTCTATTATATTAGGCACATTAAATCCTATTATTACCAATGCTAAAATAATTAATGTTGATATTATAAATGACTTTCTTTTAATCATATCTTTTATTGTAAATTTTACTACTGTTAATATATCTTTCATTTTACTCACCTACCTTTTCTATAAATATATCATTCAAAGTAGGTTTCTTAATTTCAAACTTATCTACTTTAATTCCCGTACTTATTAGTTTATTTAAAAGTTTATGTGCTTTTTCTTCTTCATTTATTTTTATAATATAATTATTGTTTGTTACATTTTCTACTTCTAAATTAAATTCTTTAATATATGTTTCTATATTTTGTTTTACATTAATTTCTACACGATTTGCAGGATATGTTTCTTTTATTTGTTTAAGATTTCCTTGTAATACTGTTTTTCCTTTGTTTAATATTAGAATATCACTACAAAATTCTTCTATTGTTGCCATTTGATGTGCTGACATTATTATATATTTTCCGTCTTTTACTAAATTAATTATAATGTTTTTTAGTATTTCTGTGTTTACAGGGTCTAATCCACTAAATGGCTCATCTAATACTACTAATTCTGGATTATGTATTATTGCTGTCATAAACTGTATTTTCTGTGCATTTCCTTTTGATAATTTTTCAGCTGGCATTTGCAAGTATTCTTCTACTTTTAGTTCTTTTGCCCATTTATTAATAGAAATAAGTGCTTCTTCTTTTTTCATACCTTTTAATTCTGCAAAATACATTAATTGTTCAATTATTTTTGTTTTAGGATATACTCCTCTCTCTTCTGGTAAATATCCAAAATTAACATTTTTTCTATCTACTGCTTTTCCTTTCCAAGTGATTTCTCCACTATCTTTTTTTATAATTCCAAGTAACATCCTTATTGTTGTTGTTTTTCCTGCACCATTTGTTCCCAATAATCCATATACCCCTGGCTTATCTACACAAAATGAAATGTTATCTACTGCAAGTTTTCCTACATAAGTTTTTGATACATTTTTTAATACTAAACTCATTTTTCCCCTTTCCTTTCTCGAATATTTTCATCATCATGGCATAGTACTTTTTTCTTAATAAAAGTATAACAAAAAAGTAAATATCTGTAAAGATATTCACTTTTTTATTGTATAGAAAATTTTCCCTTTATAAAATCTTTTTAAATATTTTCATTTCTTATAGTTTCTATTGTATTTTGTTTATTTATTTTAGCAATTGAGTATTTCATAATAATAAATACTAAAATAAATACAGCAATAATTGATATTATAATTGGATTTATAGGTAAATATATTCCTTTTTCTATTTTTATAGAAAATGCTTTATATAATACAAATGTACCTATCAATCCCAAAATTATACCATATAACAATGATTTAACAGAATAAAATATTGTTTCTAGGTTAATCATTTGATTAAATTCTTTTTTTGTCATACCAATTGACTTTAGCATTGCAAATTCTTTTTGCCTTAATTCCATATTAGATGTTATTGTATTAAATATATTTGTAACTCCAATGAATGTTATGACTGTAATAAATCCATATAGAAATATCTTTGTAATTAAAGCCATTGCATTTTGTTCTTTTACAGTTGCTTCAAGATTTGAAAATGCTATATTACCTATATTCAGATTTTTAATTTCATCTATTAAAGCTTCTGTATTACTTGATTGTATGCACATATATGTGGGTTCAAAATTAATATTTGGAAAATCATCAATATTTACTACTAAATATCCACCTCCATAATATGAATTTTCTATCCCATAAGGCTTTTCTTTACTTATATCTCCTACTTTAATGCTTATTTCATTACCTTCAAATTTTCCAGTAATCGTATCTCCCACCTCATATTTATATCTTCTATTTTCTATTTGTCTGTCATTTTCATAATATATATATTCATCACATAAAATTCCTGCTTTTGTCATTTTATCTGGATTTGCTCCTATTTTTTTAATGTACTTTTGGAATGAAGCATTATCTAATGCTACTATTTTTAAAGCTGAGTATTTTTCTCCTGACTGGATATACGTATCTTGTTTTTCATCATCAATTTCATCACTTATAAGCTCGATTCCATCTATTTTATTTATTTTCTCCGTATCAAAGATTTTAAAAAATTCATTTCCTTCGTATGACTCAAAAGATTCATCTATATAATTTACTTTTTTTATTTTATCTACATCTGCTTTTTCATTTCCTCTTAAATATAACCTAACATTATAATCAAGTTCTTTGTAATAATTATTAGATAAATCAAATGCATTAGTTATAAAAACATTCATTGTTATAAAAATAAATATACTAATAGAAATGGAAATCACGGTAGTCTTATATTTTTTCTTACTTCTTTTTAAATTTTTATAAGCAAGTTCACCTCCTGATTTGAAAACTTTTTGAATTACTCTTGGTACTTTTAATTTATTAGATTTTATTTTTATCTGATTTGCATTTCTTAGGATCTCAATAGGGCTAACTTTGCTGGCTTTGCGAGCAGAAGAAATCGCTGATAAATAAATAGTAATTACACTTAGTACTGAAGCTATAATAATTGGCAATATTGTTATTTTAACAACTATTCCATCTACATATGTAAGTATATATTCTCCTGCTATAATATTTACAATTTTAACTAAAACAAATACTGCTGATATGCCTAGTAAAATTCCTAGAGGTATTCCTATTATCCCTAAAATTAAAGCTTCAAAAATAACATTTTTCTTTATTTGCTTTTTGGTTGCTCCAATACTGGCAAGCATTCCATACATTTTCATTTTTTCAGTAGTTGCTATTGCAAAAGAATTTCTAATACAAAATACGCTTGTAAATATTATTATAAATATTACTATTCCAACTACAGATAAGAGCATTAATACTGTTGTATCACTAAATGCAAATGCTTCCCATCTCAAAATTTCATTATTTAATTCGTATTCTTTTGTTTCACCCTGTACTTTCTCATACGATGAAACTCCGACAATGCCTGGTATTGACGCTTTATATTCTTTAGGTTCTTTTAATACAACATAAGCTTCTTTATTTCCTTGTTTTAAATTTGTAGTAATTATAGTATACCCTGGATCTGAATATGTTTCAAAACTATAATTAGGTCTTTCAATTATTCCTACTATAGTAAACTCTCTGTGTTCAGTATTTACTAATTTTTCATAATCTTTATTATATGGATTATATTTTCCTAAAATATTACCTTCATTAGTTACTCTTTCTCCTATATCACTACTTATTTTATCACCAATTTTTAATTTTACTTTTCCATTATCAATAATATGCTTGCTGATAATTACTTCATTTTCATTAGCTGGAAATCTGCCTTGAATTAAATTAAATTTTAAATGTTCAAATATATTTTTATCCATTGAATATAATTTTAAAAATGGTTTATCTTCATTTTTTCCATTTTCTAATATGCCATATCCATCTTCGTACAATGTGAAAATATTTTTTATATCTCTATTACTTTCTAATTTTTTTAATTTATCATCTGCAATATTGAACATTTTAACATGATAATAACCAGTTTCATTTATTGCATTTTCTATTAATGTTTCTTGAATACTAGTAACCATTGTGGCTACTGCACATATTAAACTACATGATAAGATTATACCGATTATTGTACTTATTGTTCTTTTTTTATTTAATCTTAAATTTTTTATAGATAAACTGTTAAGCATTTTCATTTTTTTCTCTCCATTTCTCTTCAATTTTACCAACAGTTAACACAGTAATATGCTAATTATTGTTCAAATTTAATTTTACCATCTTCAATATATATGATCCTATCCGCAGTTTTTGCAATTTCCATATTATGAGTTATCATAATAATTGTTTGTTTATAATCTCTATTAGATTTTTTAAGTAATGTTACTATTTCATCACTTGATTTAGAATCTAAATTTCCTGTTGGTTCATCTGCTAAAATTATTGCAGGATTTGTTATCATAGCTCTACCTATTGATGTTCTTTGCTGTTGCCCTCCTGATAATTGATTTGGCAAATGATCTTTTCTATTTTCTAATCCTAATAAATTTAACATTTCGTTTAATTTAAAGTTATTTACTTCTCTATTATCTAATTTTAATGGTAATGTTATATTTTCTTCAACATTTAATATTGGTATTAAATTATAAAATTGATAAATTAACCCAACTTGTCTTCTTCTAAATATAGCAAGTTCGTCATCATTAAATTTATATATATCTTTCCCATCTATAAATACCTTTCCAGATGTTGGTCTATCTACTCCTCCAATTAAATGCAATAGAGTTGATTTTCCACTTCCGACTTGCTCCTACTATTGCAACAAATTCTCCTTTTTCAACTTTAAATGAAACATTGTCAATAGCAACTACTTTAGCATCACCATTTCCATATATTTTGCTTAAATTTTCGATTCTTAATATCTCCATAAAACTTTCATTCTCCTTTCCTATGGTTTCATTATATTACATTTAAAGTGACAAGTAAGTGACATTTAAGATTTCTTAATAAAAAAAATATTTACATGTATTGAAATTATATATGGATTATCAAAAGAAGATTCAGGTTCATCAAACATATTATGATTAGTAATAGCTATAGCATCTAACTTTGAAATTTGTACATATAGTTGCATTTTATTTATATCAAATACAAAATATGCCTCTTTTTCTGTTGCTATTGTATGTATGTGTAAATCGACTTTTTTTAATTTTTTCCTTCTTTCTAACTAAAGTATTCTTTGCAAAAATAAACAAAAGTAGAACCTGTTCAATTCTACTCTTATCTTTTGTAATAATAATTATTAATCCAACTTATTATAATATCTGTCTAATAGTTCCTTTGCTGATTTAGCAATAGCTGTTGATAGTGGAGGTGGAACAGCATTTCCTACTTCTTCACATCTTTTGGTATGACTACCAAAAAATTTATAATTTGGAGGGAAGCCTGTTATAGTTGCAGCCTCTCTTACTGTAATACTTCTATCTTCTTTTGGATGAACTGGAAAATTACTATGTCCAGGTACTAAAGTTGGACTAGGTTCATCTCCTGCAAGTCTCATTGTATTTCCTCTTGAATAAAACTTACTTATTTTTAGATCTTCTGGTAATTCATCAATATGATTAGCTATAGAATCTCCTTCTGGAATGTATGTGAATCTTTTTATAGTTTTAGGACTATGTTGCATAGGTATATTATCAATATCATCTTTATTCTCATAATTAATTGTTGATAAAGCATCATTTACTGTTTTTAATGGTTTTACAGCATTATTTAAACCAATATATAGATATGGATATTTATTTTCGAAAGCCTTATTACCATATGTTGCTTTTGGAAATTCAAAATCTATATTAATATCTTTTCTAACTGCAACAATTATAACTCTTTCTCTTTTAGTTGCAGCTCCATAGCAAGCAGAATTTAAAACCTGCATATATATATTATATCCTAATTTATCATAAGTCATTTTTATATCGTCAATAACTGAAATTAATAAATTATTGTCCTCAAGATATTTAATCATATCTTCCTTTTCTTTACGCAATAATTTCCCTTGCTCTTGAATTTCTTTAGTTATATTGCTCGATTTTCTTACTGAAGCTTTCAAGCCTTTATAATTCTCTAATTTTTGCCAAATCTCATCTATTTTTTTTGCAATTTTATCAGGTGCATCTGGTGATAATACTTTTGCATTTTGAATTCCTGGCACATTTTCTATAATACTTATTTTAGGTTGTACAACTTTAACTATATTTAATTGTTTTCTATAAAAATAATTTCTTTCATCATTCGGTGACCTTTCTCCAGCTAAGCTAAATCCTTTACAAACTAAACCACCAAATAATACATCCAATTCTTTTGGTTGCATTTCAGTTTGTTTTAATATTTCATTTGGGTCTATATCAACAATACTACTATTATCAACAACAGCTTCTTTTTCTAATTCAGGATTATTATAAACTAAAGTCTTAAGACAATTATCATCAAAATCGTTAACATACTTTGATTTAAATCCATTATTAATAAAACCTAGATGTGATCCACCAGCTCCAACAAAAGTTTCGTATACTGTGTACATTAAAATTCTCCTCTCTGTATTAGTTCAGTATATTTATCAATATACTTATAAGCTATGCTATTTCCAAATATTTTTAATTTAAATGCTGATTCATTTAATTCGTTAGGATTATACATAATTTCTCTATTAGATGACCTAGGTTCAAATTTTATACAGCCATAATCATCTCTCATTATGTTTAGCCAACTTGAAATATATCTTCCATTTGATTGTGTTAAATAAAGAATATCTCTATCTCTATAATGTTTTCTTAAAATTTCTACCAATTCTTGATTATTTTGAGAGCAAGAACCACTTCTCTTAAAAGCATTAAATATTTCTTCAAAATAAACTTTAATATAAGAATTATATATTTCAACTGCAAAATCTTCATAGCTTTTTATAGCTAAAGTTTTACCTGCTTCTGTTAGCATATTTTTATTATTTATTAATCCTAAATTTGATACTGTGATAAAAGCATTTCTCCAGTTGCCATTATTTATTGTTCCTATTTTCTTTAAAAAACGATTTTCTAATTCTCTTCTATCGAAATTAGATAAACCTCTTTGCTCCAAATACAATAAATATTTTAACAAAATATAATACTCAAATACTCTATTATCCCTGAAATAATATTGTGATATTGTGACTAAATTACTCTCATATGCACTATCTAATTCTTCTAATTCCTTTTTTGATATTAGTCTAACCGCATTATTATTTTCATTGATTTCTAGTATAATTAAAGATTGAGGGTATTTGAATTTTGCTATATTAAATGTATTATTTCTTATTACACTGTCTGGAAAAAAGTATACAGAATTGAAATTTTCATCATATGGAATTGATTTATGTAATATATCTTTTTCAGCAAAATATTCGTACTGAAATACTTGTCCTATCCCTCTTACATAATCAGTAACTCCAATATGACCACCTTTACATTCCATAATAGCCTTTATTTTATTATTAACAATAATAGAAAAATCGGCAACTATGCCATTTATATATTCATCTTCGTGAATAAACTCTACATCTCCTGAAACTCCAAGAGCATTCATTATACCATCTCTTACTATAGTATTATTTATTACTCTTTTATGTACCTCTGATTCTTGATCTAATAAATTCATAATTTTCAACTCCTAATCTTATTATATCGAATTGCAATAAATCGTTTTTATCATATCATAAAAACAGATTTAAAACAACAGATTTATAAATTTTTATCAGCATATTATGTAGTCAAATTTTATAAGAATTTAATATTTCTCACAGAAAAATAAATAAGCTACAGAGAATATTTTTTATCCTCCATAGCCTGTTTTTATATTTCAAATAATTCAATTACATCTTTTCAAGCATTTCACGGAGATTCGTTATTTGAGGAAAATAAATTTATAAAAATATAAATTTAAATAACGAATTTCATGATTTCGAGAATCTTCATAAAATACTTATAAATATTAGAGATTTTTTATAAACAAAAAAATAAGAAAGTCTGACAGAATCAAACTTTCTTATTAGTTCGACGAAAATCGTCCATGGCTCTCCGTGCCTTACTCTTTTTTGTTTTTGTACTCTATAACTATTGATTTGACAGCACTTCTACAAGTTTTCTTAATTTCTGTACAGTCTTTGTACAGTCGTATTATTTCATTTGTTTTTTACTATTTTTATGTTCCAAATTAAATTCATCACATACACCTATCGTATAAATTTTTATAGTGTAGCCTTTTAACATTTTTAATAATATGGTATCATAAAAATTTAAATCCTTCATTATTGTTTGTAAAATTATCTTTTCTTTACTTTTCATTCATATACCTCCTTTAAAAAGAGATATCTCTTTTTTTATATTATACCATATTATGTAAATTTGTATAACTACTTTGTAGACTAACTATTGTCAAGTTCTTTTATTAGAGTATCAATGTATTTCTCCTCTTCCGTCTTTGACAAAATGCGACAATTTTCGACATATTTTTCTTTTTCATCAAGATACAATTTTAATCCGTTATAATCTTTTCTATCCATATATTTTTTTACATCTTTGATAATTTCAAGAGACAAATTGTAATTTTCTTCCATATTTACATCACCGATTTTATTATAGCAAAAATAGGTAATCTACGCAATAGTTACTTTATACTTAATATCAACTATAATTGACTACATCTGTAAAGTAATTAAAATATAAATGTTTTCGTTGTAAAATATATATGCTATGGAGGAGGTGAGAAAAATGGTACATGTAAGAATAGATGAACTACTAAAAGAACAAAAGAAATCTAAATATTGGTTTGTAAAAAAGATGGAAGGAGGTTATCAAGCATTATCTCATCTAATTGACAATGAAACTACTGGCATTCATTTTGACACTTTAGAAAAACTTTGTAATGTTTTAGAATGCGATCCTGGTGATATTCTGGTACTTAAAAAAAGAAAGGAAGTAGCAAAAAAATGAGTAAATTATTGGACCAATACAAG
>CANPWI010000025.1 GCA_947584125.1 uncultured Clostridia bacterium | reverse complement strand
AATATAGATATTTTACAAAATAATATAAAATACATTAATCATGTACATATAAGTGAGCCAAATTTAGAATATATTGAATCTCGAAAATTACACATAAAAATTATTGAATTGTTAAATAATAACAACTATAATGGATATATTTCAATAGAAATGAAAAATCAAAATAATATAGAAAAAGTTAAAGAAAAAATAGATTATATTAGTAAAATTATGTAAGGAGAGTAGTATTATGAAATACGAAAATATAGAAGGTGTACCAAATTTTGAAGGATATGAATGGGACAAAAAAAACACAAAATATTGCATTTGCATACCAATAATAAATGAAGGTGAAAGAATAAAAAAAGAATTAGAAACAGCCCAAAAATACGGAATAGACAAAAAAGCAGATATTATTATATGTGATGGAGATTCAACAGATGGTTCAACAGATGAAAATATACTTAAAAATTTAGGAGTAAATACATTACTAATAAAAAAAGGAGAAGGAAAACAAGGAGCACAATTAAGAATGGGAATGTATTTTGCATTACAAAGAGGATATGAAGGAATTATTACAATAGATGGAAATAACAAAGATAGTATAGAAGATGTTCCAAAATTTATACAAAAATTAGATGAAGGATACGATTTTGTACAAGGATCTAGATTTATAAAAGGCGGAAAAGCAATAAATACACCACTTATAAGATATTTATCTGTTAGATTAATTCATGCACCTATTATCTCTCTTACTGCAGGAGAAAAATTTACAGATACAACAAATGCATATAGAGCATACTCAAAAAAATATTTAACACACCCAGAGGTACAACCATTTAGAGATATTTTTAAAACTTATGAATTATTAGCATTTTTATCTGTGAAAGCATCTAAGCTAAAATTGAAAACTTGTGAGGTACCAGTAAGAAGAGAGTATCCAAAAAAAGAAAAAACACCAACAAAAATAAGCTTTTTCAAAGGAAATTCTAACTTAATGAAAATACTAATAAATAATTTGAGAGGAAAATATGATGTTGAAAAAAGAAAAAAGTAACAAACAGCTTTTTATAACTTCTATATTTTTTAGCTGTTTAATACTATTTATATTACCAAAATTAAAGTATAATGTAACATCTTTTTCAGACCGTATTATGGGAAATGGTATGATGAATGGAATAGATATTACAAAAAGAATAAATAGTGTTTATCTAATATGTATTATTATAATTCCAATATTAGCTATATTAATAAATAAAATCTTAAATAAATTATTAAAAAATGCAAAGCCAACAATTATAAAATACTTAAATATTATTTCTGTTTTAGGAATTATTAATATATTAATGGAATTTATAAATATAATTAATGGTTCAAATACAGTAATACATAGTTCATATATATTATTTGGAATTAACTTAATAATTATTATTTGTACAAGCATAAGAAATAAAAAGAATATTAGTTTATCAGTCTTAAAATGGAGCTTTATGGCATCAATACCATTTGCTTTTTTTGCTACATTAATTATGCATAAATTAAATATTGTTATAAAAAATGAAGCAATTAATTGGTTTTTATGTTATTTTGCTGGAATAATAATAATTTTATTTATTACAAAGTTATTAAAAATAAATAAGCAAGTATTAAGAAAATCATACACATTCTTTTTATTAGCACCGCTATTTGAGTATATATATTTAGAACTTTACAATATATTAAATCAGTACAATATTATACTTACACATAAAACAATAACAATTTGTATGATATATATAATTTGTTTTGTTATTACAGTTACCCATTATATAATTAATAGACATCAAAAAATAAAATTTAATTATACAAAATACTATTATCCTATTATAATATTAATATTTACATTTATTGCATCATCAATTCAAATGGTTAATCAAATAAACTCAGACTTTTTTGAATCTGCAAATCATGGATTAGGAATATATGAGTTTTTTAGATATGGAAAAATACCAGTAATAGAAACCTTTGATGCTCATATTATGAATAATCAAATGTATGGAATAATATATGGAATATTAAATCATGATGTAAATGGTGCAGTATTTTGTTTATATAAATCATATAGTATTGTAATTGTATATTTAGTATTATATATCTTTTTTAAGAAACTTTTTAAAAAAGATATAGCATTTTTAATAACAATGTTTTTTCCATTAGCTTGTGATGGAGGATTAAATAATTATTGTATTGGACTTTTAGCTGTAATTGCTTTAATAAATGTATATCAAAAGAAAGATAAAAAGTCTTTTACTATTTTTTGGTTAAGTTTAATATTTTTATGCTTATATAAATTAGATATTGGATTTTCTGCATCTATTGCAACAGTAGTTATTCTAGTTTATATTTATATAAAAAATAGAAAAACAATAAAGCTAAGAAATGCTCTTATTCCATTAGGGATAATCATTCTACTATTTTTAACATTATTTTTTGGCATTTGTCTAGTAAAGGATATAAATCCTATAATGAGACTAATAGAATTTATAAAAATTTCTATGTCAAATATAAATTGGGGATATAGTACACTAGGAAATAAACAAACATTTGCATATCCATTTGTATATTACATAATGCCTATTATTGTAATTAGTACACTTATTTATACAATATATTCTCAAAGGGGAAAAGTAAACAATAGAAATATAATACTATTATTTTTAGCATTATTTTATATATTAAATATACAAAGAGGTATGGTAAGACACTCACTTGCTGAAAACAATATTGGCTGTATTTTAAGTTTTTCATTATTATATTTATCTATTTTTATAATGAATAATTACAGAAATGTTAATAAATTTTTAATTACTTATGGTATATTAATTGTATTTAGTGGACTTTTGATTACACCAAATACAAGTGCATATAGTAATTTATTTAGTAATTCAATAAATAAAAGAATACAATTTAAGCAACATACAGAAATTTATAATGAAAAAGTAGATAGAATAAAATTATCAGATTCAATGATAGATGAATACAAAGATTTAAAAACAGTATTAGAGCAAATACTAGACGAAGATGAAACATATCTAGATATGAGTAATCAAAATTTATTATATGCATTAATAGGAAAAGAAAAACCAGTGTATGTAAATCAATCACCAGGACTATTAAGTGGTGAATTAACACAGCAAATGTATATTAATGAGGTGAAAAATTGCAAAAAAGAAATTCCAGTAATTTTAAAAGCAACAGATAAGATATGTGCAAGTAGTATTGATGGTATTGAAAATGATTATAGATATTATTTGCTAAGTGAATTTAGATTTAATAAATATGAATTTGTTGCTAAAATAAATAATTATGAAATTTGGATAGATAAACAAGTACTAGAAGAAAAAAAGAATAAATTACAAGAATTAAATTTAAGCAATTTAGAAATTATTGATATAAATGATTATCTAGTAAGTAATACTGTAAATATGAAAATTGGAGAAATACCTTTAATATGGGGAGAATATGATAAAAATGAAAAAAGTGGTAAAACAATAGGAGATAATATTAGTTTAGAAAAAGAAAAAAGTATTGAATTGCCATTAAATGTAGAAAAATTAGAAAAAGAAAATGGAAATTATATAAAATTAGAAATATCTAGTCAAAAAGAAACTATATTAAAATTGGCATTATATTCTGAAGAAAATTTAATGGGAGAATATGATTTCAATATAGAAAAAGGAACACACACTTATGTTATTAGAACAAGTACAATGTATAGTTGGTACGAAGGAAATATTAATAAACTTGTAATTAATTCAAATGATGAACTAGAAATTAACAATATAGAAATATTAGAAGCGGACACAATAAAACAATTATAAAAAAGGAAGATTAAAATGGAATATGATAAAATAATTATAGGAGCAGGAATTTATGGATTATATTCAGCACTATTTTGTGCCAAAAACAATGAAAGAGTGCTAGTTTTAGAAAAAGATTCAGAAAGCTTTAAAAGAGCAACATATATTAACCAAGCAAGGGTTCATAATGGATACCATTACCCAAGGTCTTATTCAACAGCAATAAAATCAGCAGGTTATTTTAACAGATTTAATAAAGATTTTGAATTTGCAGTTCTATCTGAGTTTAATCAAGTATATGCAACATCAAAAAACTTTTCTTGGACAGATGCAAATCAGTTTAGAAAATTTTGCAATAATGCAAATATTATGTGTGAAGAAATTGCTGTTAGCAAATATTTTAAAGAAGATATGTGTGATGGAGCATTTTTAACCAAAGAGTACACTTATGATGCACAAATATTAAAAAAATATTTTTTAGAGGAGTTAAAAAACTATCCAAATGTAGAAATAAGATATAATACTATTCCTCAAAATATACAAAAAACGGGCAACTATTATGAAATTGAATTAAACACAAATGAAATTTATAAAACTAATTTTCTATTAAATTGTACTTATGCAAGTGTAAACGAAATTATTGAAAAATTAGGATTTGAAAATTTTAAAATTAAATACGAACTTTGTGAAATAATATTATGTGATACTAATCCAAAATTAAAAGATGTAGGAATTACAGTAATGGATGGACCATTTTTCTCAATTATGCCATTTGGAAAAACAGGTTATCATTCATTAACATCTGTAACATTTACTCCACATAAAACAAGCTATGAAAGCTTACCAACATTTAAATGTCAAGAAAATAGTAATGGTTATTGCTCAAAATATAATTTGGGGAATTGTAATGAATGTATTGCAAAGCCAGAAAGTGCTTGGCCATATATGTCAAACTTAACAAGAAAATATTTAAAAGATGAATATGAATTTAATTATAAAAAATCATTATTTTCTATGAAACCAATATTAAAAGCATCAGAAATTGATGATTCAAGACCAACATTAATAAAACAATTTACTACAAATCCAACATTTGTAAGTGTTTTATCCGGAAAAATAAATACAGTATATGATTTAGATGAGGTGTTAAAAAATGATAAATAATAAAGAAAAAAATTTTATATCAGTTGTAATATATGTACACAATAACGAAAATGAAATAGTACCATTTTTAAAAAATATTAATAAAACATTACAAGACAATTTTAATAAATATGAAATAATATGTGTTAATGATGCATCAACAGATAAAACTTTATCAAAAATCAAGGAATTTTCAAAAAATGAAAATTCGTTAAGTGGAGTAGTTAATATAATTAATATGAGTTACTATCAAGGAATAGAGTTATCAATGAATGCAGGAGTAGACCTAAGTATTGGAGACTTTGTATATGAATTTGACTACATTTTACAAGATTACAAAGAAGATATAATTTTAAATACATATTATAAAAGTTTAGAAGGTTACGATATTGTAAGTGCAAACTCAAAACAAAATAGAAAAAAGACATCTTCTGTTTTCTATAAAATATTTAATAAATACTCAAATACAGAATATAAAATACAAACTGAAGAATTTAGAATTTTATCAAGAAGAGCTATTAATAGAATACACTCAATTAGTAAAAATATTCCATATCGTAAAGCAATATATGCAAATTGTGGTTTAAAAATGTATTATTTAGAATATAAATCAAATAAAAATACAAGAAGTCATTATAACAAAGAGGTTCATAAAAATAGGAGAGAAACAGCAATAAATTCTTTAATCTTATTTACCAATATAGGATATAAATTTTCAATGATAATGTCTATTTTAATGGTACTTATGACAATAGTAGTTGCTTGTTATACAATTATAATATTTTTAAAAGGATTGTCTATTCAAGGTTGGACAACAACAATGCTATTTTTATCATTTGCATTTTTTGGATTATTCACAATTATGACAATTGTAATAAAATATCTTGAAATACTAATAAATCTTATATTTAAGAAAAGTCATTATATAGTTGAAACTATTGATAAAATAAACTAGATTATATTTATATTATATTAAAATTACACATTATAAATTTGATTCTAAAAATATTGACATTTAAAACAAGTTAATATAAAATTAAAAATTAATAAAAGAATAAATGAGAAAACTCTCTTATTTTTTACTTAATTACTTGAATTTTATATAAGAAAAATGTATAATTAAATAGAAATATGTAAAATTACAAAATGTTATAAATATAGCTGATAGAACCAATATGGGGGTGCAATGATAAATGTCTAACAATAATTTAGCTTATATTGAAATGGATGAAATAGATGAAGAAATAAATGAATCAGAAAAAAATATAATAAAATATAATCAAAGTAGTAATATATATAAATTTATTAAAAGAACAATAGATATAATAGTTGCAATAATAGGTGTTGTTTGTTTAGTTCCTATAACTCTTATTGTTTTTATTTTGAACTTAATAAATAATGAAAAAGGAAGTATTTTTTATGTTCAAAAACGTATAGGTAAAGATGGAAAATTATTTAAAATGTATAAATTTAGAACAATGGTAGAAAATGCTGATAAAGTTTTAAAAGATTGTTTAAGTAAAGATGAAGAACTAAAAAAAGAATATAGATTATATAAAAAATTAAAAAATGACCCTAGAATAACTAAAGTAGGAAAGTTTTTAAGAAAAACTAGTTTAGATGAATTTCCACAATTCATTAATATACTAAAAGGAGAAATGACTTTAGTGGGTCCAAGACCATATTTACCTAGAGAAAAAACAGATATGGGAGACTACTATTATTATATAATTACCTTAAAACCAGGTCTTACAGGACCTTGGCAAACTGCAGGGAGAAATAATTTGAAATTTAAAGATAGACTAGAAATAGATTTAGAATATTATAAAAATAATTCGTTAAAAAATGATATAAAATATTTTTTTAAAACATTTTCTAAAATTATAAAAAAAGAAGGAGCAGTTTAAAAATGACAATAGATATTATATGCCCGTTATATAATGCTGAAAATGAAATAGAAAAACTAAATAAATCATTATTAATGCAAGAAGATGTAAATATTAATGAAATAAAATATATTTTAACTGAAAGCAAGGATAATTCAGAAAAAAAGCTAAAAGATTTAGACATAAATTATACGAAAATAAAAAAAGAAGAATTTTCACATAGCCTTACAAGAGAAAAAATAGCTTTTCAATGTAAGGCTGATATTATTGTATTTATTACACAAGATGTTATTATTGAAGATAAAAAATGGTTATATTACCTAACAAAAGATATAGAAGCAGGTAATTGTACAGCTACTTTTAGTAGACAATTATGTAATAATAATACAATAGAAAAATATACAAGAGAAAAAAATTATCCAGATAAATCTTACATTAACTCAAAAGATGATATAGAAGAAAAAGGACTAAAAGCATTTTTCTTTTCAGATGCATCTTCAGCAATATTAAAAGATACATTTGTAAAATTAAATGGATATGATGGAAAGAATTTAAAAATAAGTGAAGATATGTATATAGCATATAAATTGATTATGAATGGTTACAAAATTAAATATTGTGCAGATTCAAAAGTAATACATTCACATAAATTTACATTAAAGCAATTATATAAAAGATATTATGATACAGGTATATTTTTTAAACAAAATAGTTATTTAAATAAATATAAAGTAAACAAAGCAGGTGGAGGTCTAGCAATATATATACTAAAAAGAGCATTGCAAGATAAAAATATAAAAGCACTAATTAGATTTTTACCAGATATGGCAGTTAGATTTATAGGAATGAAAATGGGAAAGATATTTGGTTAAGGAGTAATAGATTTGGATAAATATAATATTAGATGTTCTGTTGCAATGGCAACATATAATGGAGAAAAATATATAAAAGAACAGATAGAAAGTATTTTAAATAATATGACCGAAAATGATGAGCTAATTATTTCAGATGATGGTTCAACAGATAACACAATACAAATAATAAAAAAATATCAAAGTCAAGATGAGAGAATAAAATTAATAGAAGGCCCTAAAAAAGGGGTTAAACAGAACTTTGCAAATGCAATAGAAAATACAAAAGGAAAATATATATTTTTATCTGACCAAGACGATATATGGATGGAGGATAAAATGAATAAAATATTAAAAAAATTTAAAGATGGATACACAGTAATTACTCATGATGCAAATGTAATAAATGAAAATAAAGAAAAAATAATAAATTCTTTTTTTGAATATAGAAAATCAGGAAAAGGAATTATAAAAAATATTTGGAAAAATACATATATTGGTTGCTGTATGGCATTTGACTCAAATATAAAAAAATACATATTGCCAATACCTAACAATATTGAAATGCACGACCAATGGATAGGAATAATAGGTGAAATAAAAGGAAAAAGTTATTTCCTAAAAGATAAACTTATAAATTATAGAAGACACGAGGATAATGTATCTCAAATGAAACATTATGGATTATTTAAAATGATAAAGAATAGATTTATTTTAATTGTTGAATTGATAAAGAAAGAGGTTAAAAGTGAAAAAAAATAAAATATATAATATTATTAATAATATGATGGATTATCTTATGGCTTTCTTACTTATACTTTCTTGTGGTTCTGTATATGATAATATAAATAATGTTAATTTATATATAAGTGAATGCTTTTTAATAATACTATTTATTAGAGTATTAATACTAATTTTTAAAAATGTACACAATAATAAAAATATAAAAAAATGTATTATATTTTCTTTGATATATATTTTATATCAAACATTTTATGTAATATATCATTTGAATAAAAGAAATGTTAATAACGATATAATAGTGTATGTTGCTAAAATGATTTTTACAATATTGCTATTAATTTTATATTATGTTTTATGTGAAGAAAATAAATTTAAAATAATTTTAGACAAAATTTCTAAAATAGTATTATTTATTAGTATAATTTCATTATTTTTCTTTATATTAGGTAGTATATTTCAACTAATAAAATATACAAATTTAGTCGAAATAAATTTTGGAAAACTAAGACAAATAAAGTCATATTTTATGGTTTATTTTGAAGCACAAGCTACTATTTTATTTAATAAATACACAACGAGAAATTGTGCAATATTTTGTGAAGCACCAATGTTTTCTATAGTATTATTAATTTCTTTATCATATGAACTATTTATAAAAAAGGATAAAAAAATAGTAAATATAATTATTTATTATTTAACAATATTATCTACAATTTCTACTACTGGAATTGTTGTTGGAGCTATACTAGGAATTATAAAAATAGCACAATATATATATATAAAAATTAAAAATAGAAAATGTAACAAAATTATATATATAATATCAATTTTATTAATTTTAATAGCAATTATTGTAGGTGTAATTGCAATAAAAGATAAATTAAAATCTCCATCATTTAAAATTAGAATGGATGATTATTTAGCAGGTTTTAAAGCATGGAATGATCATAAAATTATGGGAAATGGGTACCATAATTATGAATATGTAGATCAATATACATTAATAGATAGAAATATAGTAGGAGGACAAAGTAATTCTTTATTAAATTTATTGGCAGAAGGTGGTATATGGAATTTGTTAGTATATTTTATTCCATTTATTATTCTTACTATAAAATATATTAAAAATAAAGACTATAACTCATTGATATTTTTATTAACTTTATTGGTTATCTTTTCTACAATAATATTTACTTATACTATTATGATATTAAATTTTGTGGCATATGGATGGAGTAAAATGTTAAAAAAACAAGAAGTAGAAAAAAAAATAAATAAAAGTAATATAAAAATATATATAGTTACGCATAAAAAGATTAAAGTACCAGCATTAGATGGATATGAAATAATTCAAGTAGGAACAAAACAAAATGAAAATTTAGGATATTTAAGGGATAATACAGGAGATAATATATCTATAAAAAATCCAAATTATTGTGAATTAACAGCATTATATTGGATGTGGAAAAATAGTGCATCTAATATAATAGGTTTAGTGCATTATAGAAGATATTTCTTCAGCAATGCTTATAGTAAAAATATAAATAATATTTTAAATGAAGAAGAAATAGAAAAGATAATGCAAGAATACGATATTATAATCCCAAAAGAAAATTTTATATACAAATATAACATTGAAGAACAATACAAATCAGAACATAATATTGAGGATTATATTATGTGTAAAAAAATAATTGAACAAAATACACCAGAGTATTTAGAAGCATTTGATATAGTTTCTAAGAGAAAATACTTTTATCCATACAATATGTTTATAATGAAAAAAGAAAAACTTAATGAATATGCTGAGTGGTTGTTTAGCATCTTATTTGAATTAGAAAAGAATATAGATATAAGCCAATATTCTGACTATAATAAAAGAGTTTACGGTTTTCTTGCAGAAAGGTTATTTAATGTATGGTTAGAAAAAAATAATGAATTAAAAATTAAAAAAAATTATGTAAATAATATAGAATCAATACCAATCATAGATAATTTTAAAAATATGATAAAAAAGATAATGATAAAGAATAATGAATAGAGGTATTAGTAATATGAGTAAAATTCTTATAATGGGGACTGATAGTAATATATCAGGTGCATCATTAAGTATGATTTATTTAATAAAATATTTAAAAAAACAAAATATAGATGTTGTTGCGATAATTCCAGGACATGGTGAGTTAGAGGAAATTTTTAAAAAAGAAAATATTGATTATTATATTGAAAAATCATATAGCTGGATAGTAGATAATAAAAGTAGTAATATTTGGGAGTACATAAAAAAATATATAAAAATAATTATAAAAAGTATATTAAATTTTAAAGCAATTTATAATGTAAGAAAAATAATTAAAAAAGAAAATATTGATATAGTACATATAAATACTTTATATTCTTATATAGGAGCAATTGCAGCCAAAAAGGAAAATAAAAAATTAATATGGCATATTAGAGAATTTTTGGAAGAGGATCAAAATAAAAAATTTGCATTTAGAAAATATGCATATAATCTGATAAAAAAATCAGATATTATAATATGTATATCAAATACAATATATGAAAAATATTCAAAAATTTTTAAAAATAATCAAATGAAAGTAATATATAATGGAATAGATTTAGATAATTTTAAACCAAATCGAAAAGAAATATTAAATAAGCCAATACATAAATTTGTTTTAGTTGGTACAATACAAGAAGGAAAAGGACAAAAAGAATTAATATTAGCAATTTCTAGATTAATAAAAGATGGATATAACAATTTTATATTATATTTAATGGGACATAAAGAAAAAAAATATTTTAAAGAGATACAAGAAATTATAGAAAAAAATAATCTAAATGATTACATAAAATATATAGGATTAAGTAAAGAGGTTGCTAAACATATGAACGAAGCTGATATATCATTTGTATGTTCTAGATATGAAGCATTTGGAAGGGTAACCATCGAGTCAATGTTAAGTGGATGTTTAGTAATAGGTGCAAATACTGCAGGAACGAAAGAATTAGTAATTGATAAAAAAACAGGATTATTATATGAACAAGGAAATATTGAAAGTTTAGTTGTTTCCATTAAGGAAGCATTAAATAACAAAGAAGTTTCTAATAAAATTGCACATAATTCTATTAATTATGCAAAAGATAATTTTAATGCTAAAAAGAATGCTGAAGAAATAAAAAAAGTATATGATGAATTAATGGAAAATTAGTTAAAAGTAAAGGAAGATTTATATGTATAAGGTAGCAGTTGCAGGAACAGGATATGTCGGATTAGTTGCAGGAGTATGTTTTGCAGAAAAGGGACAAGATGTAATATGTGTTGATATTGATGAGAAAAAAATAAAGAAAATGGAAGAAGGAATCTGCCCAATTTATGAACAAGACTTAGAAGGAATGATGAGAAAAAATTATAATGAAGGAAGATTGCACTATACTACAGATTATAAATTGGCTTATAAAGATGCTGATTTTATATTTATAGGTGTTGGAACTCCAGAAAGAAAAGATGGTTCTGCAAATTTAGATTATGTTTTTGAGGTTTCAAAACAAATTGCAGAAACTATAGAAAAAGATTGTATAATAGTAATTAAATCTACTGTTCCAATAGGAACAAATGACGAAATAGAAAAGTTTATTAAAGAAAATCTGAAACATAATGTAAATATAGAGGTTGCAAGTAATCCAGAATTTTTAGCACAAGGTACAGCAGTTAGAGATACTTTAAATGCATCAAGAATTGTAATAGGAACAGAAAGTAAATTTGCAGAAGAAAAGTTATTAGATTTATATAAGAATTTTGATGCACCAAAGGTATTAACTAATAGAAGAAGTGCTGAAATGATAAAATATGCATCAAATGATTTTCTAGCATTAAAAGTAAGTTATATGAATGATATTGCAAACTTATGCGAAGCTGTTGGAGCAAATGTAGAAGATGTAGCAAAAGGAATGAGTTATGATTCAAGAATAGGAGACAAATTTTTAAAAGCTGGTTGTGGATATGGAGGAAGCTGTTTTCCAAAAGATACCAAAGCATTGCACTATTTAGCACAGCAAGGTGGATATGAATTAAAAACAGTAAAAGCTGCAATAGAGGTAAATAAAAATCAAAAGTTAATATTATTAAAAAAAGCAAGAAATAAATTCAAATCATTTAAAAATGTAAATGTTGCAATATTAGGTTTAACATTTAAACCTGGTACAGACGATTTAAGAGAAGCACCATCTTTAGAAAATATACCAATATTATTAGAGGAAGGTGCAAAAATAAAAGCTTATGATCCTATTGGTGTGGAAAATTATAAAAAAATATATCCTAATGAAATAGAATATACTAAAACTCCACAGGAAGCATTAAAAAATGCTAATGTATGTTTTATATTTACAGAGTGGAATGAAATAAAAAATATAAAACCTGAAGAATATACAAAATTAATGAAAACACCAATTATATATGATGGTAGAAACATATATAGCTTAAATGAAATGAAAGATGTGGAATATTACTCAATAGGTAGATAAAATAGTTAATAATAATGAGGAGCAAATAATGAAAAAATATAATTATTTAATTGTAGGTGCTGGATTATTTGGAGCAATATTTGCTTATGAAGCAAATAAAAAGGGGAAAAAATGTTTAGTTATTGATAAAAGAAATCATATAGCAGGAAATATTTATACAGAAAATATTGAAGGTATTAATGTACATAAATATGGTGCACACATATTTCATACGAGTAATAAAGAGGTATGGGAATATATTAATAAATTTGCTGAATTTAATAGATATACAAATTCGCCTATTGCAATATATAAGGATGAGCTATATAATATGCCATTTAATATGAATACTTTTAATAAATTATGGGGTGTTGTTACTCCAAAGGAAGCTAAAGCAAAAATTGAAGAAGAAAGAAAAGAAGCAAAAATTAGTGAACCAAAAAATTTAGAAGAACAAGCTATTAGTTTAGTTGGAAAAACTATTTATGAAAAACTTGTAAAGGGATATACAGAAAAACAATGGGGACAAAAAGCAGACAAGCTTCCAAGTTTTATTATAAAAAGGTTACCTGTAAGATTTACTTATGATAATAATTA
>CANPWI010000024.1 GCA_947584125.1 uncultured Clostridia bacterium | reverse complement strand
GTAGGTGTATCAATGTTTGTACAATGGATTAATGCAGCACTTTGGTTTTTCCTTATAAGCTTACCTAATTATGTTGAAATTGTAACAGATTTTGCTTATTTAATAAAACCTGCTTTTCAATCAATAGCTATATACCTACCATTAATGACTGTTTATCCTTTGGTGTTTAAGCCTTTATTTTTAACAGTTAATGAAACATTGAATTTACAAAAATCAGTATATGATTATAGTGGAATTGATTTATCTAATAAAGCTGATGGATGGGGCCCATATACTTGTGAAGCAACTCTTTGTATAGATACAAAAACAGGAAAGGCTACAAAAGTTCCTGAAATTAGAAGATTTGAATCAACACTTGTAATCGGTTCTTCTGGTAGTGGAAAAACATCTATGATTTTTGAGCCATTAATGGCAAGAGATATAGAGAAAAAATATTTCTTTAAAGAAGCTTCAAAGGAAATGGGATTTACAGCTTTAAAAACTGGTATTGCAAGATTAAATTGTCCTTATGATAATGATTATTTAAATAAGAATTTTACTTTAAATATGCTTACCCCTATGGATGGAAAAGAAAAAGTATATAAAGCTTATATGAAAAAAATGATGTACAATGATAGCTCAGATAATTTTGTATATAAGAATTTAGGTTTAACATCAGTTTCACCTGATTATGAATCAACATCTCGTATATTAGATGTTGCAAAAAATTATAATATTCCTGTTAATATTATAGACCCATTAAACCCAAATTCTCTAGGATTAAATCCTTTTATTTATGATAATCCTGCTCAAACTGCAATTGCAATTTCAACAGTACTTCGTGGTATGAATGATACACTTAAAGATATGGAGCTTGCTTATCGTGAAAATGCTGCAAACCAAGCAATAGAAAATATATCAATATTATTAAAAGAGATGTATCCAAAACTTAATAATGGTATTTTACCAAATTTAGAGGATATGTTAGATATGCTTAATGATTTTTCTCTTGTTGAAAAAATGTGTAAAGAATTAGAGGAAAATTCCGAACTTGCATCTAAATATAAATTACTATTAAATTACTTTAAAAAGTATTTTTATTCAAATTCTCCTGGAAAAGAAGATATGGAGAAATTTACATCAGTTGCTGCAACTCAACTAGATAATTTGCTTCGTATTAATGGTGTAAAAAATATTTTATGTAATAGAACAAATAATATAAATTATGATAAAGTTTTAGAAAATGGAGAAATTACATTAGTATGTACAAGACGAGGTGATTTAGGAGCAAAAGCACATAAAGGATTTGGATTATTCTTTTTACTTATTATGCAATACTCTGTTCTTAGAAGACCTGGAAATGAAAAAACAAGAATTCCTCACTTCTTATATATTGATGAATTCCCAGATTTCTTGTGTAGCGCAACAGAATCTATATTTACATTATATAGAAAATATAGAGTTGGAACTTTAATATCAGCTCAAAACTTATCTCAACTTGCACCTGATTCTAAAGATACTTATAAAACAACAATTTTAGCAAATTGTTCTACAAAAATTGCATTTGGAAATAATACTCCTGAAGAAAATGATTGGTGGTCAAGAGAATTAGGTCAACACAGAGAATGGAAATTTAATAATAATTATAAAACTGATAAAGGAGAATATGATCCTACTTTATCTGGTATTAAGTGGGATTGGAAAAGCAATATTGGTAGTGGTGAAGTTCAATATCTAAAATTTAAAAACTGTATTGTTAAAACTAAAGATTTAAAAGGTAAAATTGTATTTGCTAAAGGTAAAGTTGACTTCATAGAAGCAAAGCATAAAGAAGCTCATTCTTCTAAAAATTATAATTTTGTTAAATTTACTAATGGAATTACTGAAGATAGTGCACCTTCAAACAAGAAAAATAAATTTAATCCAAAAAATATAACATTTGATAATGGAAATGATGATTTTGACCCAATACAAAATAATACAACAGATTCAAATTATTTATTTAATAATGAAGATGCAATTGTATTTGATTTAAAAAATAAAAAATAGAATAAAAAAAATCTCCGGTTAATCCGGAGATTTTTTTATTCTATATCTAATAATTTTAACTCTACCTCTTCTACTTTGTACTTATTGCTTGTTTCATCTAGTTTGAATTCTATTAATGTATTAGCTAAAGTTTCATTGTTTTGTTTTAAATCTGTAGTAAAGTATAATTTTATTTCTGGAATTTCCACTCTATTTGTTACTATTGTTTTAAATGTTTCAGCACAATGTTTATCATCTTCACATACAAATATTAGTTGTGGCATTGAATTAAATCCTGAATCCATTGGTTGAAAATTATTATAAAAGTCTTGGTATAATCTCATTTTTTCTACCAATTTCTTTTCCCAGTCTTCTTCTCTTCTTATTACCTCAAATAAAAATACTATAGATTTATTACTTTTAGTTAATTTTACACTTCCACCTGTTGCTTTAAACATTTTTCCAATTGTTTTTGCAGTAAGTGCAGGTTTAACAGTATATTCATCAAATGCTTTTACTTTTCTTAAATATGCAATTAATGTTTGGTTTCCTGCTAATCTTTTCTTTATCATAGCCACTGGTTTAGTATTATCTGTTGGTTGCCATTTACATTCTATTCCTCTTGAATTTAATAAGTATTTACCCATTTTTTCTAAACAGTATATTCTATATATTCCTTTTCCCTCTTCAGATGTAAAATAATATCTTGTTAAAATTTTTGATTTAATAAGTTGTTCTAGTTTATTATTTAATTTATCTTGTGATTTATATTCAATTCCTTTCCAGTCTAAAATTTGGCATAATTGTCTTGATGTTATAAATTCAAATTCATTAACTATTTCTAATATTTTAAAATGTAAATCATTTATATGTCCTAAATTAATTTTATGGATAATTTGATTCATTGATACATATCCATCTTTTCCATCAAATGTTTTAACCTCTCCAGGTCTTATTGCAAATGGGGAATTTTTAGCTTCAATTTGGTTATCTTCTACCATTAATTATACCTCCTATTTTATATTGTAATAAACAATATAATTTCTACACAATTTATTTTATCATATTTTTTATTTTTTGTCCAATTTTAAATCGTCTATCTCTTTTTTTGTTAAATATCTCCATTGTCCTATTTTTAAGTCTTTTACATCTACCTTACCTATTTTGCTTCTATGTAATGCTATAACTTTTTTATTAATTGCCTCACACATTTTTCTAATTTGCCTATTCTTTCCTTCATGAATAACTATTTCTAATCTTGATATATTTTTTTGTAAGTCTGTTTTTAATATTTTTACTTTAGCTTTTTTAGTTATATAATCATCTATTTTTACACCATTTTCTAACTTTTCCACATCTTCTTTTGAAACAATTCCTCTTACAGTTACAGTATATGTTTTTGTTATTTCATGTTTAGGGTGAGTTATTTTATAAATAAAATCTCCGTCATTTGTTAGTATTAAAGCACCTGATGTGTACATATCTAGCCTTCCAACTGGTACTATTCTTTTATCTACATCTTTTACTAAATCCATAACTGTTTTTCTATTAAATTGTTCATGTACAGTTGTAACATAATCTATAGGTTTATTTAATAAAATGTATATATATTCATTATTTTCATATTTTACATCTTTGTTTTCAAATTTGACTTTATCTATATTAGGATTTATTTTTACTCCTAATTCATTTATTATTTTATCATTTACTTTTACTTTGCCTTGCAATATATATTCTTCACATTTTCTTCTTGATGCAATTCCAGCATCAGCAAGGAACTTTTGTAATCTTATTTCTTCCATTTATTTATTTTCCTCATCTAACTTTTTTAAAATATTTTCAAAATATTCTGGCAATTTTGCTTCAATTTTCATTTTTTCTTTTGTAGTTGGATGTGTAAATTCAATGCTTTTAGCATGTAGCATTTGTCCTTTTACTCCAAAAATATTTTTTCCATTTGAATATACACAATCTCCTACAACTGGATAACCAATTTCAGATAAATGTACTCTAATTTGATGTGTTCTTCCAGTATCTATTTTTAATTCTATAAATGTATATCCTTCTTTATATCTTTTTAAAACTTTAAAATGTGTTATTGCTTCTTTTCCATTTTTATTTACAGCCATTTTTTTTCTGTCTTTTGTACTTCTTCCTATTGGCATATTGATTGTTGCTTCATTTTCTTTTATTATGCCTCTAACTAATGCTACATATATTTTTTTAGTTTCTCTATTTTTTATTTGTTCACTAATATTAATATGTGCCATATCATTTTTTGCAATTATTAACACACCTGTTGTATCTTTATCTAATCTATGTACTATTCCTGGTCTTATTTGTCCACCTATTCCTGATAAACTATCTTTGCATATTGCCATTATTGCATTTACAAGTGTTCCATCTGGATTGCCATTTGCTGGATGAACTACTAACCCTTTAGGTTTATTTACCACAATTATATCTTTATCTTCATATATAATCTCTATTGGTATATCTTGTGCTTCTATATTTGCCTTTTTTACCTCAGGATATTTAACTAAAATTATATCTCCTTTTTTTACTTTGTTTGATGCTTTTTGAAGCTTATCATTAACAAGTACATTTTCTTCTTCAATTAATCTTTGGATAGCTACTCTTGATAATTCTGAATCTAATATAGCTAATGCCTTATCTAATCTTAAATTATCAACTTCATCATTTATCTTGAACTCTTTTTGCTTCATATTTTTCCTTTCTTTCTCTTTTTTCTTCTTTCATTTTTTGAATATCTTGATAAGTATTAAGTGCAAATACAAATACAATTAGTACCCAACCAACAAAAATATATATATCTGCTAAATTAATTATAGTAGAGTTTATATTTGGAAATAATTTAATATAATCTATTACTCCTCCTTTAAATACTCTATCTATTAAGTTACTTATGCCTCCTGCAATTATTAGTAGTAATAAAAATAATTTTGCATTTGTAATATGTTCCTTTTGTAGTATTATAAATCTAATTATAATTCCTATAACAATAATATTTGTTATAATAAACATTACTACATTATCTTTTCCTATTCCTAAAGCTCCACCTGTATTTTCTGTGAATTCAAGGTTTAAAAAGTTTTCTATTAGTACTTTGGGTTCACTTAAATTTAATGTAGCAAATATTTTTAAACCTTGATCTAAAATTATTAAAATAATAGCAAATATTATAATCAAAATTGTCTTTTTTTTATTCATTCATTTTCTCCTTAGTTTGTAATTGTTTTATTTGTATTTCTTTCATATACTACAAAATAATCGTCACTGTATAATTCTTTATAGTTATCATCTCTTGATAAGAATATATTTAATTTAGCATTTTTTTGTAGAATTAAATGTGTAAATTCATATTTATCAAACATTTCTTCATAATATTTATTAATATTTACTATAGTTATAAAATCAGAAAAAATATCTTTATCTTGATTGTTAAATTCTGGAGCATATAAATCCGCTCTTGAATCTATAAAAACAGGGATTCCTTCAAATAATAAGTAGCTTCCATAATTATATTCATTATATAGTTTAATATTTTCTAAATCTAAATTTTCTTTAATATATTGAGCTGCTTGTACAGGATAACTTCTTTCATCTACAATTTTATTATCAGCCTTATCTTTAAAAATAAACCAACTAATAGCTATGAAAAATAATATTGTTAATATTCTTCCAATCCATGTTGTCATAATTTTAATAAAGTTTTCAGTTCCTTGTTTATCATATTTTTCAAATATATCTGATATTAGTTTATTTAATACATATACTCCAAAAATTACAAGCATTGAAAATTGCCTTTGTGATTTTAGTGTTAGATAGGTTAATCCTGCTACCATAAATAAATCTCTTAGCTTAATTTTTGTATCTGTAAAAATAAGTATTACTAAGAATAAAACAATAGTAAATAATTCTACAGTTTTATTTCCAAGTACAATAGGTAAATGTTCACTTATACTTTGTGTTGTATTACCTTGCATTGTTTTTACTAAATATGTGTATGGTGCATCTCCTAAAGGTGTAATTAATCCTGTAAATATACATATTATCATAACTATAATAAGCCATTTTACACTATCATTTTTTTCTATTTTTATTCTATATGGATTTTCACTTACTTCTTGTTGTTTTTTCTTAAATTTATCAAATTTATCTATTGCATTATTCATTTTGTCTTTTAATTCTATAATTTTTTCTTCTTTATCTTTCTTATTAGATTTTTCTAATTTTCTTATTTTTGACTTTATATCTCCTACATATATCTTATGTATTAAATGTTTATCTCTTATATAAGCTATTATATATTCAGCAATATAAGGCAAGAATATAACAAAGAAAAATGGCCATACAGCTACATGCAAATTAGCAATTAGTAAAGCAATTAGTACAAGACCTATTAAATACCTCTTCTTTTTACTTTGCATAAACATTTCAATAAAACACAATTCTAGTGTAAATAATATAAATGTTACAAGCTGTGCTCTTGCAGCAATAAATCCTTTTAATGCATACATTGCACCAACTGTTAGTATAAATGATACTAATTGATTCTTAGTTATCTTATTATTTGTAAAATACATTGTTATTCCTAGTATAGAGGCAAGTATAATTGTTGATATATATATACCTGTAAATCCAAAAAATTTATATACGCCATAAATTGCTACATCATATAGCCAATGTGGATATGTATATGGTAAATTTTCATGCCATGAGAATGGATCCATCATATCTATTCCATTTTCAGTAATATGCTTTCCTATTGCTATTGTATAATATGTATCATTTTGTAAAGTTATTGGTGTTACTGCAAAGCAAAACATCACTATGCATATAACAGCTAAAATATTAAATATAATTTTGTTTTTCTTATTTTCTTCCATTTTATTCTCCTTGTATTTTTTTATTTTATAATATTACGTTCACATTGTATCAAAAAAAAGCAAAAAGAACAACCCTTTTTGCTTTTCAAATATAATTTTATATTACATATTTGCTAAATCAATTTCAAAATAAAATTCTACACCATTTTCTTTATTTATTACACCATATTCTTGATTATAGTTATTCATTATTGCTTTTACTATTGCAAGACCAATTCCTGTTCCACCATCTTCTCTATTTCTTGATTCATCTGCTTTATAAAATCTATTCCATATTCTTTGCAAGTCTTCTTCTTTAATATTTTCTCCTGTATTAAAAACTGATATTCTAGCTTTTTGTTTATCTTCCATAGCTTTTACATCAATTTTTATTTCTTTTTTTCCATCTATCTCTTTTGTATTTTTAATTGCATTTGTAAAATAATTATTTATAACTTGCTCTACAGAAAATTCATCTGCATATATTTCAATATTTTGTTCCTTTTCAAATGTAATATTAATGTTTTGTTCTTCTAGGATGAACTTATATTTTTTTATTATTTCTTTAATTAATTCTACTATATTAAAATTCTTATTATTAAATTCCTTTTCTCCATATTCTAATTTCATAAGTTCTAATAAACTTTTTACTAATTTATCCATTTTGCTAGTTTCATCTAAAATAACCTCTGCATAATATTTTCTGCTTTCATCATCTGTTGTAACATTTTCAACTAATCCTTCTGCATATCCTTGTATTAAAGCTATTGGCGTTTTTAATTCGTGTGATACATCTGAAATGAATTGTTTTCTCATTGTATCAATTTTAGATTTTTTTTCAATGTCTCTTTCAAGTTCTGAATTTGATTGTCTTAGTCTATTTATTGTTGTTTCTAATTTATCTGACATTAAATTAATACTTTTTCCAAGTCTATTAATTTCATCATCACTATCTGTTTCTTCATATTTCATTGAGAAATCTAATTTAGACATTCTTACAGCAATATCACTTAATTTTGTTATTGGGTCTGTAAATTTTTTTGCAATAAATGATATTATTACTGCACTTATTATAATTACAATTCCACCAATTAGGCACAAAAAGTTATTTGATATTTTAACACTCTCTTGTATAGATGTTACAGCTACTCTTATGTATACTGTATATCCATTGTTTAATTTTCCTGATAACAATATATAAGTTAATCCATTTTTTAAATCAGCTGATTTGCTTATTACAACATTATCTTTATTATACAATATATTGTTCTTTTCTTCTTGCTTTGTAACCATATCTTTATACATAATATTCATAGAAAAATCTTTAGTTGTAGTATATACTATAATTTCATCATCTTGTTTTATAACAATATCAAAGTCATTATTTATAGATATTTTTTCTATTTCCAATTCAGAATTTTCATCTTTATTTTCATTATAATAATTATTTATAATTTTATATGCTAACATTAAATTTTTTTCTTTAGAATATAAATAAAAGCTTTCTAATACACTATTGTTAATTAAAATTATTAAAGATATTATAATTATTAATGTACAAGCTAATGTTATGAATAATCTTAATCTTAAAGATTTTATTTTATCCTTCATTTATTTCTCCTATTTTACCTCAAATTTATACCCTATACCTCTAACAGTTTTTATATATTTTCCTTTTTTACCAATTTTGTGTCTTATCTTTTTTATATGACTATCTATAGTTCTAGAATCTCCATAATAATCATAATTCCATACATTATTTAATATTTTATCTCTTGATAATGCTATTCCTTGATTATCTACTAAGTATTTTAATAATTCATATTCTCTTAAACTCATTTCAATTAATTTTCCATCTACTGAAACTGTTCTTCCATCTACATCAATTATTATGCCACCTACATCCTTTGTTTGCTTTTCTTCTTTAATGGTTCTTTTTAATAAAGCCTCTACTCTAGCTACTAATATTTTAGGACTAAAAGGTTTAGATATATATTCATCAACTCCCAATTCAAACCCAAATAATTCATCTTGTTCTTCGCCTCTAGCTGTAAGCATAATAATTGGAACTTTTGATTTTTGCCTAATATTTCTTAAAACAGACCATCCATCTAGTTTTGGCATCATAACATCTAATAAAATTAAATCTATTTTTTCTTCTTTTTGGTTAAAAATTTCTAATGCCTCTTCTCCATCTTTTGCTTCTAAAATTTCATAATTTTTAACCTGTAAAAAATCTTTAATAATTTTTCTCATTCTAGCTTCATCATCAACTATTAATATTGTAATATTGGTCATATTATCCTCCAAATTATTTTTTTATATTATACATTATATCTTACATTTGTGTCTATATTGTGAATAACAAAAATGAAAAAAAGATTCTATTTTTTAGAACCTTTTTTAATATATATCATTTTTTATGTTAAAGCAATTTTAATTTGAAGCCCATCTTAACATTCTAATGCTTTGGTATGTATTTAATACCTCACTATATTTTTGATGTTCTTCTTCCCATAATAATTCTGGTATTTTATCAAATGCATCAAATACTTTTTCTGCTTCTGATAAAAATATAATTTGTTCTTGTGAATTCATTCTTTCATATTTATTTGCTAAAATATACAATTTATCTAACATCTGGTTTGCTTCTATAAATGTCCAGAAATCTTTAACATTTATTCCTGCAAGTTTAATTTGCATTACTGCAAAACAGATAAGACCTACTATTATCAAAAATAATACATATATAATTTGCATATTATCACCTTCTTTTGATTATCTACATTATTATTATAACATATTTATGTGAATTATGCAACCTTTTTGTAATATTTTTGTAATATAACTGTAATATTAAGCTGATTTTTTCATTTTTAACTATAATTTTTTTAATCTTCTACTTGTATTTCATCTTTGTTTTCTATTTCATCTTTATCATCTTTTACTTCCATTTTTTCTTCTTTTTCAATTATATCATCTATTACTATTTGCTGATTTTCATCCAACTTATATCTTGGCAGTTCTGGTAATTCTTCTAAAGAACCATATCCAAACATTCTTAAAAAATCTTCTGTAGTTTCATAGGTTGTTGGTCTTCCAGGTGCATCTAATTTACCTGCATCTTGAATTAGATTATGTTCTAATAGTTTATATATTGTTCCATCAGAATTTACACCTCTTATTGTTTCTATTTCTGCTCTTGTAACTTTTGGATTGTATGCTATTATTGCTAGTGTTTCTAAAGCTGCTTGTGATAAATTAGGTTTACTCCTTTTATCTATTATTGGATATACATATTCATAATATTCTTTTTTAGTACATAATTGATAACTTTCATTTACTTTTATAATTTCAATTCCTCTTTGCTCTTTTTCATAATCAGCTTTCATATTTTCTATAATATTTACTATATCTTCTTTTCCTAATTCTAGTGTTGTTATTAACTCTTTAATTTCTACTGGTCTTCCTGCACAAAATAATACCGCTTCAATTATTGCTTTTGTTTTTTCTAAATCCATATTTTTATTTCCTTCTTTATATTTTTATACAATATATTATTACATTTTTTTACTGTTATGTCAATTATAAAAATTTAAAATTTAATTGTTTTTTTTAATCTTTTGTGTTAATATATATATAATACATTTTTATGAGGTGATAATAATGGATAAAAAACCAAAAGATATACAAATTGTAAAAGGTAATGGAAAAGATTTAAATATATCTCCAGTATATGACCATATTTCTACAGATAAACCAAAGTCTACTACTAAAGGAAATAAAAATATAGTTGTACCTAAAACTAAAAAACAAGAAAAATAATTCTTATAGTTAAAACGGACTATTTTTTATAGTCCGTTTTAACTAACATTATCTTTATTTTTTTGGCTATTTTCAAAATTTTCTATACTTTCTACTGTTAATTTATCTAACAATTTTGTTATTTCTATTGTCTTAATATGTGTTAATCCATATTTTTTAATATACACATTTAATATATTTCTTAAGCTTTCAACATCATCATCTATATAATATATATTATTTAAATTTTCTTCTAAAATTTCCGCAATTTTACATATATCAAAAAATTTTGGATCTTTTAGTTCATTTGCCTCAATTTTTTTAATATATTCTTCACTTACTCCTGTTTTACTAGCTAATTCGCTAATTGTTATATTTTTTTCTTCTCTTATTTCTTTTATGATAAAATGGTACATTTTATTACTCCTATATTTACTATTAGTATATATTCTATACGCATCTATCATTTTTTGCAAGTTTTAATTGAAAAATTTTTATATTTTTTTATTATTTACTTTTTATTGCTGGTTCTTTTTGCCACTTTAATGCCGGATATTCTTGTCCATTTAATTTTTTCCAATATGCTGTTCCACCTATATCTTTAATAAAATTTGTATTTTTCATATAAGCTTCATCTTTAGTTGTTCCATCACATCCATTTCTTTTGTTTGCATTTTCAGGTCCAGCATCTTCTGGTCTACATGCTACATTAGATAAACTATAACATTCTGTTACTATATTGTCAGTACATATATCTGTAGTTTTCGCACTTTCACTATTTACATTTTCATATTTTTGGTAGTTTCCTACTATTGCTCCTACTTGTTTACAATCATACCAAGCATCAGCTATTATTGTTACTTTTCCTACATCATAACAATGATTTATTTTTGGTGTATATATTGCTGTATCTTTTTTTATGTCACTAACTATTCCTACTATACCCCCAACATCATGATTTCCTCCTACTTGTCCTAAATTGTAACAATATTCTATACCTTTATCACTTGATGTTGGATTAAAAGATCCTGCTATTCCTCCTACATAACATTCTCTTAATCCTGCCTCTCCTTTTCCTACATCTCCTGTATTATAGCTGTTTTCTATTGTTCCTGATACAGCTCCTACTATTCCTCCTATGTTCCATGAATAATTCAATTCATTATTATCTTCATTTCTAGTTTTTGCTACCTCTGCTCTATATACAGTTGCTCCATTATGGCAATTCTTTATAGTTGCACTGCCATCTCCTAATATTCCTCCTAGTCCTCCTCCCCATACACTTGCCCACATTGTTGCTTCTACTTTTACACTACCATCTGTATAACAATTTTCTATTGTTCCGTTTTTTATGCTACCTGCAATTGCTCCTACTTTTCCGCATCCTAGTATGGTACTATTTTTTATTCCTAAATTTTTTATTGTTCCACCATCTACTAATCCAAATAAACCTACACTATATCCTTCTGTATTATTAATTTTCAAACCAGTAATATAGTAACCATTTCCGTCAAATGTTCCTTTAAAAAAGTTTCCTTTATCACCATCTTTATCAGTAACCTTTCCTATTGGATTCCATTCTTCATTATTTAAGTTAATATCTGCTGTTAAATATATTGTTTTTCCTTCATAAGTATTACCACCATTTACATTATCTCTAAATTTCTTTAAATCATCTGCTGTTTTTATTTCTATTATGTTTTCTCCATCTATTTTTCCTATGTTTTCTGATATTTCTAGTCCATCTCTATCTATTTTAAAATAATATCCATCTACTATTACTATATTTCCTTGTACTGTAAATCCTTCTTTTTGTAGTTCTTCTGTTAAATATGTATCATTATTATAACTTGAATTTCTCTTTTTGTTCATTTTTATGCTTTTTAATACCATTTCTAAATTTTCTTTGGCAGTTTCTTCTGTATATCCTTCAACAGCTACTTTACTTTTAGAAAATATACCATCTCCTGATATACTACTAATTGTTACTCCAACTATTATCGCCATTATAACTATAGTTATAATTAATGCAATTAATGTTATACCTTTGTTATTTTTCATTTTTTCCTCCTTAGTTTTACAAAAAATATTTATATTTATTGTATATTATCAAAATTAATTTGTAAATATTTTTACTTAATATTTTATCTTTTTATAATAATGTAATATAAAAAAACATATTTCATTATTACTGAAATATGTTTTTTGGTAGCGAAGGGGAGATTCGAACTCTCGACCTGTCGGGTATGAACCGAATGCTCTAGCCAACTGAGCTACTTCGCCATATTTGTTTTTGACTTTATTATTATAATAGGATTTTATTTAATTGTCAAGATAAACAAAGAAAATAATTTTAAAAATTATTTTCTTTGTTTAATATTTAATTTTCTCTTTCTTCATCTTGTTCTTTAATTTTTCTTTCTAATTTTTTTCCACCTTCATGCAATATGTTATTTACTATAGATTTGTTCCCATCTACTTTTATTCCATTTTTATAGTTTTTTGTTTTTGTTTCCATTTGCTTTAATAATTCATTTATTCGATTAGTTTGTTCTTTTTCTATTTTTTCTGCTTCTTTAATTGTTTCTTCATCTTCTCCAACATCATCTGGCATAAGCATTGCATTGAACATATTTTTAGTTTTTTTCCAAATACCCATATATATTTTTTCTCAAGGTTTTTCCCTTAAGAATTCACCTCTTTCTTTTTTATATAATATATATATTAACATAAAGTAGTTCATTTGTCAATACTTACAATGAAAATTTAGGAATTCGATTGTAGGTTTGTCAAACATATGTCACACTTAATTGAAATTAATACTATTTGAAGTACCTATTCATATGACTGCTAT
>CANPWI010000023.1 GCA_947584125.1 uncultured Clostridia bacterium | reverse complement strand
ATATTTATAACACATGACCATTACGATCATTATTCAGAAGAAGATATAGATAAAGTAAAAAAAGATGATACTATTATAGTAGTACCAGAAGATTTATTAACAAAGGTATTAAATAAAGGATTTAAACAAGATAATATAATAACCGTAGTACCTAATCAAAAATATATGGTAGCTGGAATTAAATTCATAACAGTACCAGCTTATAACATAAATAAGCAATTTCATCCTAAAGAAAATAGATGGGTAGGATATATAATAGAATTACAAGGAAATAGATACTATATTGCAGGAGATACAGATATAACAGAAGAAAATAGAAAAGTAGAATGTGATGTTGCATTTGTACCAGTAGGTGGAACTTATACAATGGATTATAAGGAAGCGGCAACTTTGATAAATGAAATAATGCCAAAGATAGCAATACCAATACATTATGGAAGTATTGTAGGAAGCAGACAGAATGCAATAGATTTTATAAAACTTTTACACCCATCAATAAAAGGTACAATTTTAATGAAATAATATATGTAAAAATAAAATTTCAAGGAGTATAATATGCGAAAATTAAATTTAATAGTAGTATTTAGTAAAAATCTAGATAAGGTGCTTTTTTGTATCAGAGCAAAAGAACCATATAAAGGACTATATAATTTTGTTGGTGGTAAGGTAGAAAATGATGAAACTATAACATACCTCATATTATAAGACAGATAAAAGTATATTTAAATAAAGCAGATAATTAGCAATTAATTATCTGCTTTTATGATTTATAACACTAAATTTCAATTTTAGGATTATATTTTTCAAGCCACATATTTACTTGGCAAAGGTATGCCATTAGCTGTGGTCCGAGTCATCAATTGTCCAAACCATGGTCTTGAAAAAGCTGAACCATTTGTTTCTAATATTTCATTTATATATTCCTTGTTTAATAAATTATGAATTGGTGAATTAGAATTATTCATAATTTTAGTAAGCATACTTTTTACAGCTTTTAAATATGTTGGATTGTGAGTTTTAGGATAAGGACTTTTTTTACGGTCAACAATTTCTTCTGGAAGCATTTTTCTTACAACATAACGAAGTAGACCTTTTTCTCTACCTTTTAAAGCTTTTATATCCCAAGGAATATTCCATAAATATTCAACTAATCTATAATCACAAAATGGAACTCTTAGCTCTAATCCATTATACATACTCATTCTATCAGACCTATCTAAAAGTGTTTGCATAAACCATCTTGTTGTTAAATAAGTAATTTTTCTTTTCTCAGCTGTATCTTTGGAATCTGAATCTAGAATGGTAATTTCACTTAAACTTTCATTGTATCTATAATCAATATATTCTTTTAAATTTATTTTTGATGCAATATCAGGGTTTAATAAATGTTGCCTTTCAGATACTGCAATAGACCAAGGGAATGTTCCACTGTTTAGTGCATCTTCTCTAAAAAACCATGGATAACCTGCAAAAATTTCATCAGAACATTCTCCTGATAGAGCAACTGTTGCATGCTCCTTTATACCTTTACAAAATAATAACATGGAAGAATCTACATCAGCCATTCCTGGATAATCCCTTGCTATCATTGAATCCTCTAAATATTCTGCAAGTTCAGGAGTATCAATAATAATTGTTTTATGATTTGTATTAAATTTTTTTCTCATTATATCTATATAATAATTATCAGAATTTGGTTGAAAATCACTTTTTACAAAATTTTTATCATTATCAACATAATCAATAGAAAAAGTATCTAATTGACCTAAGTTATTATCCTTGTAATAATTACTAGCATAAGCAACAATTATACTAGAATCTAATCCACCAGAAAGCATACAACAAAGTGGAACATCAGAAACAAGTTGTCTTTTTATTGCATCATTAAGCAAATTATGAACTTTATCACAAGTAGTTCCAAAACTATCTTTATGAGGTTTGCTTTCTAATTTCCAATATTCTTCTATATGAATTCCAGAATTATTCCATAAAACAAAATTTGCAGGTTTAACCTCATAAATATTTTTAAATGGTCCAATTCCAGGAGTATGGCATGGCCCAAGGCCAAATAATTCAGAGATTCCCTGTGAATCTAAAACTGCACTAACACTTGGATGCTCTAAAATAGCTTTTACCTCAGAAGCAAATATTATAGTATTATCAATAACAGTATAATATAAAGGTTTTATTCCAAAATGGTCTCTTACTAAAAATAATTCCTTAGATTTATCATTCCATATAGCAAAACTAAATATACCATTTAACTTTGGAAGGATACTAGTACCAAAATGAATAAATGCTTTTAGCAAAACCTCTGTATCACAATAACCATTAAATTCATAACCATAACTAATTAATTCTTCTCTCAAATCTTTTGCATTATATAATTGACCATTATATACAATATGATAAGTAGTGTCACCAACTTTTGCACTCATAGGTTGTTTTCCATTTTCAGCATCTATAATAATTAATCTACGGTGACCAAGACATATATTTTTATCAACAAATATATCCGACTCATCAGGGCCCCTTCGCTTTAAAATTTTAGTCATATTATTAATAATATGTAAATCGCTTGATACATCTTGGTTCAAATTACAAAAACCAACAAAACCACACATAATATAAATCCTCCAATCAAAAGTTAAAATTTCTATATATAATATGCAGTAAATAAAAAAAAATACACAACATAATTCAAAATTGTAATAATTATAAAGAATATGAATATACATTAAATATAAGAGGTGTATACAAATGAGAACAATTTTAAATTATTTTCCAGACAGTATAGTAAATGAAATTGAACAAAACATAAATAATAAATGGGAAGATTTAGAGGAAATTAGGTTTAGAGTAAATAAGCCAATAATTTTAAAATTTAATAATACTGAGAAAATTATTAAAAAATATATAAACCAAGAAAACATACTGGAAATTATGCAATATATATGTGATAATTCAATATATGCATATCAAGAGCAAATATGTAATGGATTTATAACTGTTCAAGGAGGACACAGAGTTGGAATTACAGGCAGTGCAGTTATAGAAAATGAAAAAGTAATAAACTTGAATTACATATCTGGATTAAATTTTAGAATTGCAAAGCAAATTTTAGGTGCAGGAGATAATATAATAAATTATATTTTAGATGTTAAAAATAACACAATTAATAATACATTAATAGTTTCACCACCAGGTGCTGGAAAAACAACAGTATTAAAAGATTTAGTAAGACAAATAAGTAATGGAATTCCAAAGTATAATTTTGAAGGATTAACAGTTGGTGTTGTTGATGAAAGAGGAGAAATTTCAGCAACACATAGAGGAATTGCACAAAATGATTTAGGAATTAGAACAGATGTAATAGACAATATTCCTAAAAATATTGGTATGCAAATGTTAATTCGTTCAATGTCACCACAAGTAATAGTTGCAGATGAAATAGGAGGAAAAGGAGATGTAGATGCAATAAATTATGCAGTATGCTGTGGAATAAAAGGAATATTTACAGCACATGGCAAAATTTTAGAAGATATAGAAATAAATGAAACACTAAATAAATTAATACATACTTGTATATTTGAGAATATAATATTTCTAGATAATAAAATTAAAGGAAATATTGAAAAAGTATATACATTAGATAAAGTATCAAAAAAATATTTAGAAAATAAAAACAATATACTTGAAAAATATGTTGTATAATGATAAACTTGCATTTAGAATATTTATATATTTTAATGTAATACTAAAGGAGGCATTTTATGGAAAATTTATGGTTTAACAAAGAAACCGAAAAAGTAGCAGAAGAATTACAAACAGATTTAGAAAAAGGTTTATCAAAAGAGCAAGTAGAAAAAAGTAGACAAAAATATGGATACAACGAATTAAAAGCAGCTAAGAAAAAAAGCTTATTGCAAAAATTTTTAGAACAATTTAAAGATTTCATGATAATAGTTCTAATTATTGCTGCTATTGTATCAGGAATTGTTGGAGTTGCAGAAGGAGAAGGAATAACTGATACAATTATAATATTAATAGTAGTTGTAGTTAATGCTATAATTGGTGTTGCTCAAGAAAATAAAGCAGAGAAATCACTAGAAGCATTACAAAAATTAAGTGACCATGCAGCAAAAGTAATTAGAAATGGAAATTTAGAGGTTATACCAGCAAGAGAGCTTGTTCCAGGTGATATAGTAGTTTTAGATACAGGGGATTTCATACCAGCAGATTTAAGACTATTTGAAGCTATAAACTTAAAATCACAAGAATCAGCTTTAACAGGTGAATCTGTACCAGTAGATAAAACTATAAACAAAATAGAAGATATGGAAATAGGTATAGGAGATAGAACTAATATGGCTTTTTCTTCTAGCTTAATTACTTATGGTAGAGGAAAAGGAATTGTTGTAGAAACAGGAATGAACACAGAGGTTGGAAAGATTGCAGGAATTATAAATAATACAGAAAAAAATGAAACACCACTACAAATAAAATTAAATAACTTAGGAAAGACATTAGGAATTGCAGCATTAGTAATTTGCATAATTATATTCATTGTAGGTTTAATTTATGGAAAAGAACCTATACACATGTTTATGACAGCTGTAAGCTTAGCAGTAGCAGCAATTCCAGAAGGATTAGCAGCAGTATCTACAATTGTACTTGCAATAGGTGTACAAAGAATGGTTAAGAAAAATGCTATTGTAAAAAGACTACCAGCAGTAGAAACATTAGGAAGTGCATCTGTAATTTGTTCTGACAAAACTGGAACTTTAACACAAAATAAAATGACAGTAAAAAAAGTATTTTACAATAATAAATTAATAAACTTAGAAGATGTATCAGATGAATCTAAAGAGCTAGAATTATTAATAAATGGAAGCATGTTATGTAATGATACAAAAGTTGGAAAAGATAATGAATTAACAGGAGATCCAACAGAAACAGCATTAACAGATATGGGATTTAAACTTGATTTTAATCCAGCAAAATTTGAACAAATGCCAAGAATAGAAGAAATACCATTTGATTCAGATAGAAAATTAATGACAACAGTAAATAAAATTGATGATAAATATTTTGTATTTACAAAAGGTGGATTAGATGAACTTTTATCAAAATGTAAAGCTTATGTAATTAATGGAGAAATTAAAGAAAACCTAAAAAATTATAAAAAAGAGATTAATGAAAATAATGAAAATATGGCAAAAAATGCATTAAGAGTTTTAGCATTTGGATATAAAGAATTAGACCATAAACCAGAAAAAGAAGAAATAGATAAGCTTGAACAAGATTTAATATTTATAGGTATGGTAGGTATGATAGACCCTCCAAGAGAAGAAGCAAAACAAGCAGTTAAAAAATGTAAAACAGCAGGAATAAAAACTGTAATGATTACAGGAGACCACAAAATAACAGCAACAGCTATTGCTAAAGAATTAGGAATTTTAGAAAATGAAAATGAAGCAATTACTGGTGCGGAATTAGAAAAAATGTCTGATGAAGAATTAGAAAAAAATATTAGACAATACTCTGTTTATGCTAGAGTATCTCCAGAACATAAAGTTAGAATTGTAAGAGCATGGCAAAAAAATGGAGAAATAGTTGCAATGACAGGAGATGGAGTAAATGATGCTCCAGCATTAAAAAATGCAGATATAGGATGTGCAATGGGAGTTGTTGGAACAGATGTAGCAAAAGAGGCAGCAGATGTTATACTTACAGATGATAATTTTGCAACAGTAGTTTCAGCAGTAGAAGAAGGAAGAAGAATTTATGATAACATATTAAAAGCAATACAATTTTTATTATCAAGCAATGTAGGTGAAATTATAGTATTATTTATAGCAATACTAATAACACCATTACTTGCAAAATGGTTTGGAATTACAGACATAAGCAAACTTGAACCATTACTTCCAATTCATATATTATGGATAAATCTAGTTACAGACTCACTTCCAGCTTTAGCACTTGCAGTTGACCCAGCAGCAAAAAATGTAATGAATAGAAAACCACAAAAAGCTAGTAAAGGAATATTTACAAAAGGAATGACATTTAGAATAATATATCAAGGAATTATGATTGGAATATTAACACTTATAGCATTTATTATAGGATTAGGAACACCAGGAGTTACAGATGATAGTGAAAAAATAAAAATAGCACAAACTATGGCATTCATTGTACTTGCATTATCAGAACTTGTTCATGTATTTAATGTAAGAGATAACAAAAACTCAATTTTCAAAACAGGTATTTTTAATAATAAACAACTTATACTTGCAATAGTTGGCTCAGCTCTATTAATGTTTATAGTTTTATTTATAGAACCACTAAGAAATATATTCAGTATTACATTATTACCAATGGAAAATATACTAGAAACAGTAATACTTGTATTATCTCCAATTCTAATTGTTGAAATATTTAAATTATTAAAAATTAATCAAAGCAAAGATGAAAATTAAATAAAAAATATTGACAATTATAATAAGTTAATATAGAATGAAACAAAAGAAAAAGGAGAAAACATAAGATGAATAAAACTGGTAAAATCACTGCGAGAGTAAATACATACATTCGATTTATTATAAAAAACAAATAAATAAAATATAGAACTAAGTTCATTATGTGTATTTTCACTATGAGCTTAGTTTTTATTTATTTAAAATAGCACATAATATCTTTCTAAAGTTATATGAATAATTTTTCTTATATAACTTTAGAGCAATAGAATTGATAATTTTAAAATTTGTGTTTTTCAATTAATGATATGTATGGTATGTTCGCTACGAATAAAACGCCTCCTTGCTGTCGGTCGCAAAGCTCCCTTCAAACTGCGCGTCGGTATTTCATATAATAGGAAATACTTTCCTATTATAAAATAATCTCATTGTACAGAGATTTTCTGCAGAAAATCTCGCACTAGAACAAATTTACGGAATGCTTTACAATTTAAATTATTATACCAATTCAAATTAATATATTTATAATAAAATACTACAAATTTATTAGCATTCCGATTTGTTCTTAGCTTACATATCTATAATATCATTAATTGAGAAAGTTAAGTTAAAAGTAAAAAATTAAAATAAACTAGGGGGAAAAGATGAAAAGTATTAAGAATAATAAAGCAATTACATTAGTAGCATTGATAATCACAATAATTATTTTATTAATATTAGCAGGAGTTGCAATAAATTTTGCAGTAGGCTCAAATGGAATATTTAATAAATCAAAAAAGAGTGTAGAAAAGTATGAAATGGAAGAAGCTAAGGAGAAAATAGAAATATCTATACAAGATTTGATAATGGAAAAAACTCAAAATGGTGAGGACTTTCCAACACTTGGAGAAGTAGTTAATAAATTAATGGAAGAGAAAATAATAATAGGCATTGACACAGAAAATCAAAGTGAAGATATTGCAGTAGGAGAAGGTGGAGATATAACAGGTGATAGTGTAATAGTAATAACTGAGAAAAAATTTTTAGCTAAAATTACATTAAAAGAAAACTGGCAATATGAGGTGGAAATGCTTGGAAAGTATAGAACAGAAGCAGAAAATGATACAATAAATCCAACAGTACAAGCAAAATATGACCAAGCAACAAAAATGTTAGAAATAAGTGTACAAGATGAAGAAAGCGGAATAGCAGAAATTACTGTTGAAAGAAAAGTAAGTGATGAAAATAATTCTAATACAAGTACATCTTTAGTAAAAACATTTACTTATGAAGAAAAATACACAACAAAAGAAGAAAAGTTAAAAGTTGTAGCACCATATCAAAAATATTTAAAAGAAATAAATATAATTGCGAAAGATAAGGGTGGTAATCCAAGTAGATATCAAATAAATGATTTGAATATTTTAGGAACAGAGTATGTAATAACAACAGAAACTGAGCTTCAACAATTAGCAACAGAGGTAAATTCAGGAAAAAATTGTTCAGGATTAACAATAGAATTAGGAAATGACATAGATTTAGGCAAAATAGAAAACTTTGTACCAATAGGGATAAATAATAATTCTAAAAATAGATTTTCAGGTAAATTTAATGGAAATGGATATACAATAATTAACTTGAAAATAAATAGAGAAGAAAATTATACAGGATTATTTGGATATGTAAATACAGGAGCAAGTATAGAAAATATAAAAATAAAAGATTGTAGTATAACAACAGGAAATGGAAGATATGTAGGAGGACTAGTAGGATATAATGCTGGAGAAAAAATAAGTAAGGTAGCAGTAAGTGGAAAAATAGAGAATGGTTATAGTGATGGTAGTGCTAATGTAGGAGGACTGATTGGATATAATAATAATGCAGGAACAATAGAAAATTGTTATTCACAATTACAAATAGAAGGAAAAGGAAGATGTATAGGAGGCTTAGTAGGATATAGTGAAGGTGGAACAATAACAAATAGTTATTCAATAGGAAAAGTTACAGGAGGAAATAGTAATGTAGGAGGCTTAGTAGGATATTTGTATACTGGAACAATAACAGATTCATATTGGACAAAAGATACATCAGGAGTAGAAAAAAGTAATTATGGAGAATCAGTATTATTATCTGCTTTAACACAAAGAGAATTTTATCAAAATAAATGGGACTTTAATAGTGTATGGGAAATAGAAGAAGGAAAAACAACTCCATATTTAAAAGGAATGGGAGAGCCAGAAGAAATAAAAACAGCATTAGAAGGATATGAAATAATGAAAGGAATAGGAACAAAAGAAAAACCATACCAAATAACAAATGGAAAACAATTAGGTTTAATGAATTATGAATTAGGAGTATATTATGAATTAGCAAATGATATAAATTTAGAACAAATAGAAAATTGGACACCAATAGGAAATAATTCAAATAAATTTACTGGAAACTTTAATGGAAAAGGACACACAATAAGTAACTTGAAAATAAATAGAAATGAAAATTATACAGGACTATTTGGATATGTAGATACAGGAGCAAGCATAGAAAGTGTAAGAATAAAAGATTGTAGTATGACAACAGGAAATGGAAGATATGTAGGAGGACTAGTAGGATATAATTATGGAGGAAAAATAAGTAAGGTAGCAGTAAGTGGAAAAATAGAGAATGGTTATAGTGATGGTAGTGCTAATGTAGGAGGACTGATTGGATATAATAATAATGCAGGAACAATAGAAAATTGTTATTCACAATTACAAATAGAAGGAAAAGGAAGATGTATAGGAGGCTTAGTAGGATATAGTGAAGGTGGAACAATAACAAATAGTTATTCAATAGGAAAAGTTACAGGAGGAAGTAGTAATGTAGGAGGCTTAGTAGGATATTTATATACTGGAACAATAACAAATTCATATTGGACAAAAGAAACATCAGGATTAGAAAAAAGTAGTAATGGAGAAACAGCATTATTATCTGCTTTAACACAAAAAGAATTTTATCAAAATAAATGGGACTTTAATAGTGTATGGGAAATAGAAGAAGGAAAAACAACCCCATATTTAAAAGGAATGGGAGAACCAGAAGAAATAAAAACAGTATTAAAAGAATATGAAATAATGAAAGGAATAGGAACAAAAGAAAATCCATATCAAATAACAAATGGAAAACAATTAGGTTTAATGAATTATGAATTAGGGTCACATTATGAATTAGTAAATGATATAAATTTAGAAAATGAAGGAATAACAAACTTTACCCCAATAGGAAATAATTCAAATAAATTTACTGGAAGCTTTAATGGAAAAGGACATACAATAAGTAAATTACAAATAAATAGAGAAGAAAATTATACAGGATTGTTTGGATATGTAGATACAGGAGCAAGCATAGAAAATGTAAGAATAAAAGATTGTAGTATAACAGCAGGAAATGGAAGATATATAGGAGGACTAGGAGGATATAATGCTGGAGGAAAAATAAGTAAGGTAGCAGTAAGTGGAAAAATAGAGAATGGTTATAGTGATGGTAGTGCTAATGTAGGAGGACTGATTGGATATGATAATGCAGGAACAATAGAAAATTGTTATTCACAAGTACAAGTAGAAGGAAAAGGAAGATGTATAGGAGGATTAGTAGGATATAGCGAAGGTGGAACAATAACAAATAGTTATTCAATAGGAAAAGTTACAGGAGGAAGTAGTAATGTAGGAGGTTTAGTAGGAGGAAAAAATAGTGGAACAATAACAAATTCATATTGGGATACACAAACATCTGAAATAACTACAGGTAGTTATGGAGCAGGTTTGAGTACTAATGATATGAAAAAAAGAGAAACCTATGTTGGTTGGGATTTTAATAGTATTTGGAAAATAGAAAATAATAATTATCCAGAATTAAGATAAAATAATAAAAAACAAGAGATAGGCTTTTTATCTAGCTTATCTCTTGTTTTTTAAATATGTATTTAAAAGAATAGTTATTTATGTTATTATATATATTAAAAAAAGTAAAATATAATAAATTTAAAACTAAATTTATAAAAATATAGATTTTTTAGTAAATTTCATATATAATAATAGGAAAAAGGAAATAGTATAGAAAGTAGGAATAAAACTTGAATAATATAGAAATAACAAAACAAAAAGAATATATAGAAAAAGTTAAAGAAATTAATAAAAATAAAAAATTAAATTATTATATTTTAACAATGGGATGTCAATTAAATGAAAATGACTCTGAAAAATTATGTGGTATGTTAGAAGAAATGGGCTACAATAAGTGTGAAGATATGAAACAAGCAGATTTGGTATTATTTAATACTTGCTGTGTAAGAGAAAATGCAGAAGATAAATTATTTGGAAAAATAGGAGAGGTTAAAAAAATAAAAGAAGATAAAGGTGTAATTTTAGCAATAGGTGGTTGTATGATGCAAGAAGAACATATTGTGGAAAAGTTAAATAAAAGTTACCCTTTTTATGACATTATATTTGGAACTCACACATTACACAAATTCCCGGAAGATTTATATAATGCAATTTGTGAAAATAAAAAAATCGAAGATGTAATAAACATAGATGGAGAAATATATGAGGGGTTACCTATAAAAAGAGAAGACAATATTAAAGCATCAGTTACAATAATGTACGGATGTAATAATTTTTGTACATATTGTATAGTGCCTTATGTTAGAGGTAGAGAAAGAAGCAGAAAACCAGAAGATATATTAAACGAAATTAGAAATTTAGCAGAAAAAGGATATAAAGAAATAACTCTTTTAGGACAAAATGTAAATTCATATAAAGGTAGAGAAGATTATGGATTTGATAAATTACTAGAAGATGTATGTAAAATTGATGGAATTGAAATAGTTAGATTTGTATCACCACATCCAAAAGATTTTACAGATGATGTAATAGATGTAATTGCTAAAAATAAAAAAATAAGCAGAGTATTACATTTACCTCTTCAATCAGGTAGTTCTAATGTATTAAAAGCAATGAATAGAAAATATACAAAAGAACAATATCTTGAATTAGTAAAGAAAATAAAAACAAAAATTCCAGATGTAGTATTTTCAACAGATATTATAGTTGGATTTCCAGGAGAAAAAGAAGAGGATTTTGAAGAAACTTTAGATGTAGTAAAAAAGGTTAAATTTGAACAAGTATTTATGTTTATATATTCAAGAAGAGTTGGAACAAGAGCTGACAAAATGGAAAATCAAATACCTGAAGAAATTAAACATAAAAGATTTGATAAACTAAAAGAATTAGTAGAAAAACAAACAATAGAAAATAATGAAAAATATATTGGAACTATTCAAAAAATACTTGTAGAAGGAGAAAGTAAAAACAATAATAAAATGCTAACAGGTAGAACTAGCACTAACAAAGTAGTTGTTTTTGAGGGCAATAAAGAATTAATAAATAATGTAATCAATATAAAAATTGTGGAAAATTGTTTATGGTATTTGAAGGGAAAAATAAGTTAAAATTAATAAATTAACATTAAAGTTTGCATAATACTTGATTTTTTTTGTAAAATATAGTATTATAGATAGGATAAAATAAATTTGAAGGGAGAATAATTATGGCAGAAGTATATATGGCAGGAGATGTAAGAAACGGAACAACATTTGAATTAGATAATTCAGTATACAAAGTAGTTGAATTTCAACATGTAAAACCAGGAAAAGGAGCAGCATTTGTAAGAACAAAACTTAAAAATGTAATTACAGGAGCTGTTTTAGAAAAAACATTTAATCCATCAGAAAAATTACAAGGAGCAGAAATAGAAAAAAGAGAAATGCAATATTTATATGCAGATGGAGATTTATATTATTTTATGGATAATGAAACTTATGAGCAAATGCCTTTAAACAAAGAACAATTAGGAGATGCTTTAAAATACATAAAAGAAAATATGACTGTAAAAATATTATCTTTTAAAGGAAATGTATTTGCAGTAGAACCACCTATGTTTGTGGAATTAGAGGTTACATATACAGAACCAGGATTTAGTGGAAACACAACAACAACATCTGGAAAACCAGCAACATTAGAAAATGGATTTGAAATATCTGTTCCATTATTTATAAACATTGGAGATGTTATTAAAATAGATACTAGAACTGGAGAATATATGGAAAGAGTTTAGAAAGGAAAGTTAAATGGCAGGATTAAAAGAAAATTTTAAAAAAATTATGGCAGATATTGAAAGTCATATAACAGATAAAGAAGAATTAGAGTATGTAAAAACTCAAATATATAATATTTCTACTTTATTTTTAGATGAATTAGATAAACTTGCTGAATTAAATATTGATAAAATGAATGCTTTAATAGCAAGACATAAGGAATTAAATGAAAGAATATCTAATTTAGAAGGAAGTATGGATAAAATAGAAAAAGAATTATATGTTGATGATTGGTCAGATTTTGAAATTGTATGTCCATATTGCAATTATGAATTTGTAGTTGATTTAAACAATGAAAACAAACAAGAGGTAACATGCCCAGAATGTAATAATATAATAGAACTAGATTGGAATGAAGACGAACACCATGATTGTGAAGGACATTGTGGTGGATGTCATGGAGAATGTGGACATGAAGAAGAATTTGACGAAGATGATGATATGTAATTAATTAAATAAAATCATTGGATCGACGGCTTTGCCGTCTTTTTTTAATGTCAAATGTAAGTGTGGACCTGTCATATCTCCATTAGTTGGATTGCCATTTGAATCTTTATAAGGATTATTTGGTATTTCATAAACATTTTTTGGACCAACTTGACCAATAACTTGTCCTTGTTTAACAGTATCACCTGATTTAACAAAATATTTTGATGAGGTATGACAATATGAAATTCTAAGATTATTTGAAACTAAAATAATTGCATAACCACCAGAACCGACTCCAACCTGTAAAAACAATTTCACCATCACAAATTGCAACTAAATAAGTACCCTCAGGTGCGCCAATGTCAAGTCCAGAGTGAAAATTACCTAAATTACCAGTTGGAGATTTCCTATAGCCATAAGTAGATGTTATTCTAGTTACACCAGGAGTAGGCCATGCAAAACCTGCTAAACTTATTGTTATTTCAGAATTAGATATTAAAGAATCTTGTATTAATTGCTGATTGTTAAAAAAAGGAATAAATAAGATAGGAATTAATATAGTTAATGTAACTAATAAAATTAATATAGATTTATAAGAAAAAGAACTACTAAACATTTAAAAGATACCTCCTAAAAATATTTGTAGCCCCTTAATTTTGGCAGGGGAACTAGGAATCGAACCTAGCTCTGGAGTTTTGGAGACTCTTATTCTACCGATGAACTATTCCCCTTTGTAAATTACATATATAATATTAGCATATATTTTTAATATATGCAAGAGAAAATCAAAAATTTATAGGTTTACAATAGATATGTCACACTAAGATATAAAAAATAAAAAAGGAAGTACCAAAAATATGATATAATGATT
>CANPWI010000022.1 GCA_947584125.1 uncultured Clostridia bacterium | reverse complement strand
TGTCAGGGAATTGCAAAACCTGTTAACGACTTATCAAGAGGATGTTCAAGTAAAGATATAGTAGGTGTTGTAGCAATTACAGCAGTACAAGCACAAACAAAGTAAAATGTTTGGCAACATCAAAAAGAAAAATATCAAAAAAATCTTGTTTTTTTGGTATTTTTCTTATATAATATTGTAAATTAAGAAAGGAATGGTCATTTTATGAAGATACTTGTTTTGAACTGTGGAAGTTCATCATTAAAATATCAATTAATTAATATGGAAACTGAAGAAGTTATGGCAAAAGGTACTTATGAAAGAATAGGACAAAATAATTCTTTTTTAACACATAAAGTAGGGGGAGAAAAATATAGATTAGAGCACCCTGTTGAAAATCATGTTGGTGCTATAGAATTTATGATAGAACAATTAACTCACCCAGAATATGGAGTTATAGAATCTTTAAAAGAAATTGATGCAGTAGGACATAGAGTTGTTCATGGAGGAGAAAAATTTAGTGAGTCTGTACTAATTACAGATGAGGTTATTAAATCAATTAAAGAATGTACAAGTCTTGCACCGCTTCATAATCCAGCATGTTTAATAGGAATAGATGCTTGTAAAAAAGCAATTCCAAATGCTCCAATGGTTGCAGTATTTGATACAGCATTTCATCAAACAATGCCTAAAGAAAATTACATTTATCCAATACCTTATAAATATTATGAAAAATACAAAATAAGAAAATATGGATTTCATGGAACATCACACTTATATGTTTCAAATAGATGTGCAGAGCTTATGGGAAAACCAATAGAAGATACAAAAATTGTTACATGTCATTTAGGGCAAGGAGCAAGCTTATGTGCTGTTAAAGGAGGAAAATCTTTAGATACATCTATGGGATTAACTCCACTTGCAGGAATTCCAATGGGTACAAGATGTGGAGATATAGATCCATCAATAGTAACATACTTAATGGATGTAGAAAATATTTCTACTCAAGAGGTTAATAAAATATTAAATAAAGAATCTGGAGTTTTTGGAGTTTCAGGAATTACACCAGATTTTAGAGATATTGAAGCTAAAGTTGCAGAAGGTGATGAAAGAGCAACAGTAGCAATAAAAAATTACAACTATACAGTTGCTCAATATATAGCAAAATATGCAGTAACAATGGGAGGAATTGATGCTATAGTATTTACAGCAGGAGTTGGAGAAAATCAAATTAATATAAGAAAAGGTATATGTGAACACCTAAAATTTATGGGTGTAGAACTTGATTTAGACAAAAATAATGTAAGAGGAGAAGAAAGATTAATATCTAGTGCAAACTCTAAAATTCAAGTATATATTATACCAACAGACGAAGAAATGGTTATTGCAAAAGATACAATGAGATTAATTTCAAAATAAGTAAATTATATAATATTAGGGGGAAAACAAAAAATGGCAAAAATATTAGAAGATATTTCAAGAACATTTAACGAATTTTTATTATTACCAAATTTAACAGATGAAAGATGTATACCAAATAATGTTTCATTAAGAACACCACTTGTAAAATTTAAAAAAGGTGAAGAAGCAAAATATTATGCTAATGTTCCAATGGTTTCTGCAATTATGCAATCAGTATCAGGAGAAAAAATGGGAATAGCACTTGCAAGAGAAGGTGGAGTAGCATTTATATATGGTGCTCAAACAATAGAAGAACAAGCTAATATGGTTAGACAAGTAAAAAAACACAAAGCAGGTTTTGTAGTTAGTGATTCTAATGTAAAAACAGGAACATCTTTAAGAGAAGTTATAGCTTTAATTGAAAAAACAGGACATTCAACAGTTATTATAACAGATGATGGAACTGCCAAAGGTAAATTTATTGGACTTGTAACAGATAAAGATTACAGAATCTCAAGAGATAATCAAGATGCACCAATAGACGATTTTATGACAGGTGCTGACAAAGCAATTACAGCTAAAGAAGGTTTAACCTTATCTGAAGCAAATGATATTATTTGGAAAAACAAAATAAGTTGTCTTCCAATTTTATCAGAAGAAGGAAATGTAAAATATTTAGTATTTAGAAAAGATTATGAGGAAAGAAAAAATAATCCAAACTCATTATTAGATGAACAAAAAAGATATATTGTTGGTGCAGGTATTAATACTAGAGATTATGAAGAAAGAATTCCTGCATTAGTTGAAGCAGGTGCTGATATTCTATGCATGGATTCTTCTGACGGATATTCTGTATGGCAAAAAAATACAATAAAATATGTTAGAGAAAAATATGGAGATAGTGTAAAAATTGGTGCAGGAAATGTTGTTGATAAAGAAGGATTTAGATATTTAGCCGAAGCAGGTGCAGACTTTATAAAAGTAGGTGTAGGTGGAGGAAGCATTTGCATCACAAGAGAAACTAAAGGAATAGGAAGAGGACAAGCAAGCGCATTAATAGATGTTGTTGCAGAAAGAGATAAATATTTCGAAGAAACAGGTATATATATTCCTGTATGTTCAGATGGAGGAATAGTTCATGACCATCACATAACAATAGCACTAGCACTTGGAGCAGATTTTGTTATGATGGGAAGATATTTTGCAAGATTTGATGAAAGTCCTACAAGAGTATTAAAAGTAGGAAATAACTTTGTAAAAGAATATTGGGGAGAAGGTTCAAATAGAGCAAGAAATTGGCAAAGATATGATATGGGAGGAGACAAAAAACTTTCTTTTGAAGAAGGTGTCGATTCATATATACCTTATGCAGGAGCTTTAAAAGATAATTTAGCTGTAACTGTTTCAAAAATCAAATCAACAATGTGTAACTGTGGAGCAGTAACTATTCCAGAATTACATGAAAAAGCAAGATTAACATTAGTATCTAATGTAAGTATAACAGAAGGTAGTGCACATGATGTTATACTTAAGGAAATAGATAAAGCTTAAAATATATAGTATATAAAAAGAAAAAGACCGTTCAAAAAATGAACGGTCTTTAAAGGATTCACTCAAGGACAAGCGTATTATCTTCGCTGATTCTTGGAGTATAAACATAACTTGGCGAATTGCTAAAGTTTGTGACTATAACATTCAATCCAAATGTACCAATCCCTTCGAAGATAGTTAGATTTGTTGCATAATTTCTTTTATCAGACCAATCAATAAGACCATGAACAGTATTATTATAAGTCCAATAAGAAAAATCCTGTAAAATCTTTTTACGCAAATCCTCATTGTTATGAATGTCGATGCTTATCTTCATCCTGTATCATCCTTTCTATAAGTAAAAAACAATAAGTTACATAAATATTATACTATAAAATTATAAATAATGCAATATTTACATAAATATAAATTTTATTCCCATTCTATAGTTGCAGGTGGCTTAGAAGTTATATCATACACTACACGGTTAACATGTTTTACCTCATTTACAATTCTTGCAGATACTTTTTCTAATATTTCATAAGGAATTTTACTCCATGTTGCTGTCATAAAATCAGATGTTGTTACAGCTCTTAAAGCAATAGTATAATCATAAGTTCTTTCATCTCCCATAACACCAACAGATTTTAAATTTGTTAATACTGCAAAATATTGATTTAATTCTTTATTTAAACCACAGTTTGCAATTTCTTCTCTAAATATGCTATCTGCATCTTTTAATATTGTTAATTTATCATCAGTAATATCACCAATTATTCTAATAGCAAGGCCTGGACCTGGGAATGGTTGTCTATAAACTAAATTTTCAGGAATACCTAATTCTAAACCAGTTAATCTAACCTCGTCTTTAAATAAGCTTCTTAAAGGTTCTACAATTTCCTTAAAATCTACATAGTCAGGAAGGCCTCCAACATTGTGATGACTCTTAATAACAGCACCTTTTCCAAGACCACTTTCAATAACATCTGGATATATTGTACCTTGAACTAAATAATCAACTTTACCAATTTTTTTAGCTTCTTCTTCAAATACACGAATAAATTCTTCTCCAATTATTTTTCTTTTTCTTTCTGGATCTGTTACATCTTTCAATTTAGATAAAAATCTATCTTTAGCATTAACTCTAATTAAATTTATATCAAATTGATTTCTAAAGATATCTTCAACCTCATCACCTTCATTTTTACGAAGAAGACCATGGTCTACAAATATACAAGTTAAATTTTTTCCAATTGCTTTATGTAATAACACAGCTGCAACTGAAGAATCTACACCACCAGATAAAGCACATAATGCTTTTTTATCTCCTATTTTTTCTTTTAAATTTTTAACAGATTCTTCTACAAAAGATGTCATAGTCCAGTCACCGCTACAACCACAAATGTTATATAAGAAATTTCTAATAAGTTTTGTACCATTTACAGATAAATTAACTTCTGGATGGAATTGTATGCCATAAAATTTCTTTTCAACATTTTCCATAGCAGCATTTGGACAATGATTAGTATGACCTATATTTTTAAAACCATTAGGAACTTCATTTACAAAGTCAGTATGACTCATTAGAAAAATATTTTCATCTGAAAAACCTTCAAATAATAATGAAGAATTATCTATATTTACAACAGTTTCACCATATTCTCTTTTATTTGCTCTTTTAACCTCACCACCAAGTACATGTGTCATAAGTTGCATTCCATAGCAAATACCTAAAATAGGAATTCCTAAATTAAATATTTCTTTATCACACATTGGAGCATCTTCACCGTAAACACTTGCAGGACCACCAGTAAATATAATTCCTTTTGGATTTTTTTCTTTAATTTTTTCGATAGATATATCATAAGGTACTACTTCTGAATAAACATTACATTCACGAACTCTTCTAGCAATTAACTGATTATATTGTCCGTAAAAATCTAGTATAAGTATTAATTCATTTTCTTTCACAATAATTTCCTCCTAAATAAAATATGCATATATTTTATCATATAGATGTTTAAAAGTAAATAATTTTACATAATTAAAAATAATGATTGGAAAATTATTGTAAAAATGTCATATATATGTTATAATGATATTAATAATATTATTGTAACAAAAGAGTAGGAACTGCCTATTCTTTTGTTATGTTTTTAAAGGAGAGAAGATTTATGTTATCAAAATTTAGTGTAAAAAGACCATTTACAGTATTTGTAGCGGTTATAATGATAATAATACTTGGTATAATTTCATTTACTCATACAACAACAGACCTTTTACCAAGTATGGATTTACCTTATGTAATAATAGCTACATCTTATGTTGGTGCAAGTCCAGAAAAGGTAGAGCAAACAGTTACAAAACCTCTTGAAGAATCTCTAGCTACAACAAGTAATATAGAAAATATATCATCTACATCAAATGAAAATTCATCTATGGTAATATTAGAATTTCAAGAAGGTTCAAATATGGATTCTATTTTAATAGAATTAAATAGTAAAATAGATATGGTAAAAAGTGCTTGGACAGATGAAACAATTGGTACACCAATGGTTATGAAACTTAATCCTAATATGATGCCAATTATGGTTTCAGCAATTAGTATAAGTGATATGTCAAGAGAAGAAATAACTAAATACTTTAATGATAATATTTTACCAGAGTTAGAAAAAGTTGAAGGTGTTGCATCTGTTAGTACAACAGGATTATTAGAAGAAAGTATTAGTATACAATTAAGTCAAGAGAAAATAGATGCATTAAATCAAAAGGTATTAAATAGTATTGATTCAAATCTTGCAAAAGCACAAGGACAGTTAAATTCTGCTAAAAGTAAATTACAAGCTGGTAAAAAAGAATTAGAAAATCAATCTAAAACTCAAAATGAAAAAATTGCAGAAGGAGTTGCTGCAATTAAATTAGGTAGAGAAGAAATTTTAAAAACACAAACAAATTTAGATGAAAAAGAAAGTAGTTTAAATTTATTAAATACAACATTAGATTCAACCATTAAAAGACTTGAAAAGGAAAAAGCAAATCTTGAAGAAAATAAAAAGAAATTACAAGAAGAAAATAAAGATGAGAATTTACTAAAAATTGAGGCAATAAACCAAGCAATTAATGTAGTAAATTTAGGAATCGAAAATACTAAAAAAAGTTATGAAGAATTTTATGCAGGAGAACAGCAATTACAAGAAGGAAAAAAACAATTAGAAGAACAAAAAACATTACTTGCAAACCAAGAAAAGGATTTAGAACTTGCAAAGGTTAATTTAAACACACAATTAAACAATGCATATAGTGAAATTGTATCAGGAGAAACTAAGTTAAATGACTCAATTTCTGAATTTGAAAAATCAAGAGATGAAGCTTATGAAAAAGCAGACCTTAATGGAATAATAACTCAAAGTATGATTTCAAATATATTAACTGCAGAAAATTTCTCAATGCCTGCTGGATATATTCCAACAAACGAAGGAGATATAATTGTAAAAGTTGGAGATAAATTTAACAATATAGATGAATTGAAAGATTTGTTATTATTTTCTTATGATATAGAAGATGTTGGAGATATTAAACTTTCAGATGTTGCAGAAATTAATTATATAAATAATGCAGATGAATTATTTGCAAAAGTAAATAATGAAGACGGTGTTATGATATCAGTTCAAAAACAAAGTACCGCTTCTACCAAAACAGTATCAGACAAAATACAAGAAGCTATGAATAAAATTGAAGAAAAATATGATAATGTAGAATTTACAAATTTAATGGATCAAGGAATGTACATAGATGTTGTAGTAGGTTCAGTTCTTCAAAACTTAATATATGGTGGAATTTTAGCAGTAATAATACTATTTATCTTTTTAAGAGATGTAAAGCCTACAATAATAATCGCGTTATCAATACCTGTTAGTTTAACATTTGCAATCGCATTAATGTATTTTACAGGAGTAACTATTAATATTATCTCATTATCTGGATTAGCATTAGGTGTAGGTATGCTTGTTGATAACTCTATAGTTGTTATAGAAAACATATACAGATTAAGAAATGAAGGAAAATCAAAATTAGAAGCTGCAATTGATGGCGCAGGAAAAGTTGCAGGAGCAATATGTTCATCAACTCTTACAACAGTATGTGTATTTTTACCAATTGTATTTATAGAAGGAATGACAAGAGATTTATTCCAAGATATGGGACTTACAATTGCATATTCATTAATAGCAAGTTTAATAATGGCGTTAACTCTTGTACCTGCTATGGCTTCAAAAATGTTTAATAAACAAGAAGAAAAAAGTCATAAAATCTTTGATAAATTTTCAAGTGCTTATGAAAAAATATTAAATAAAGCATTAAATCATAAAGCTATAACACTTATTTCCGCAGTTGTATTATTAGTTGTAAGTGTAGGATTAGCATTTAATATGGGTATGGAATTTATACCATCTATGGAAGGAAACCAAATGTCACTTACAGTAACTATGCCAGAAGGAAGCAGTTATGAAGATTTAAAACAAACATCAATAGATATTACATCAAAATTACTAGAAATTGAAGATATAGAAAAAGTAGGTGCAATGAAATCAAGTAGTTCAAGTTTATTATCTTCATCAAGTGAGCAAAGTACTAGTATGTATATTATTTTAAAAGATAATAAAAAAATGGCTAATGCTGATATTGAAAAAGTAATTATTGAAAAAACACAAAATATGAATTGTGATATAGATATTAGTACATCAAATATGGACCTATCAGCTTTAGGTGGAGCAGGAGTAGAGGTTATTGTAAAAGGAAATGATTTAGACATATTACAATCAACAGCAAAAGATATAGCAAACATTATGGAAAATACAGAAGGATTTGATGAAATAGATAATGGTATTGGAGAAACATCAAAACAAAAAAGTGTTATAATAAATAAAAATAAAGCAATGGAATATGGATTAACAGTAGCACAAGTATATCAAACAATAGCAGGAAAACTAACTACAGAAAAAGAAGCAACAACAGTAACTATAGATAATAAAGATTACCCAGTAGTAGTTATTTCATCTAAGGAAAATAATGTAACAGAAGATACACTATCAAATATTAAATTAGAGGTAACACAACAAAATAGTGACACTAGCGAAATTAACTTAAACGAAATTGCAAACATAGAAAATACAAACAGCTTAAACTCAATATCTCGTGATAATGGTCAAAGATATGTAAGTGTAACAGGAACTATAGATTCAGAACATAACATTGCACTTGTAAGTCGTGATTTTGAGGAAAAATTAAAAGACTATGAAACACCAGATGGAGTAAATATAGAAATCTCTGGAGAAAATGAAACAATAAATGATTCTTTAAAAGATTTAGCACTTATGATATTACTTGCAGTTGTATTTATATATTTAATAATGGTTGCACAATTCCAATCACTAAAAGCACCATTTATAGTAATGTTCACAATACCACTAGCATTTACAGGAGGATTTTTAGCATTATTCATAACAGGAACAAATATAAGTATTATAGCAATGCTTGGACTATTAATACTTGCTGGAATAGTTGTAAATAATGGAATAGTTCTAATAGACTATATAGGTCAACTTAGACAAACAGGAATGAATAAAAAAGAAGCAATCTTATTAGCTGGGAAAACAAGATTAAGACCAATATTAATGACAGCACTAACAACAATACTTGGTTTATCAACAATGGCACTAGGAATTGGAATGGGAGCAGATATGATACAACCTTTAGGAATAGTAACAATAGGTGGATTAATTTATTCAACACTATTAACACTACTTGTAGTACCATGTATTTATGATATTGCATTTAGAAAAGAATAATTTTAAAAAATTTAAAAAAAATACTTTTAATTTATATTGTTTTTATGATATAATAAATTTGATAATTGCTTTCAAAAGATGGGAGATAAAAATGAGTATTATAAAAAGAAGATATAAATTTTTGACAGTATTATCTATGTTTATATTGTGCTTAATAATTTCAATATATATATATGCTTGTTACGATAAAGATAACAGAATTGATGAAATTACTACAGGAAACATAGAAGAACCAGCAAAATTAGCAGAAGATAATACTGTAATACCAGAAGAAGATAATATTTTGGTAGTATATTTTAAAGATGAAGAAGAAACTGATGAACCTAAAGAAATTATAACAGTTGCAGAAGCTAATAGACAAACTTTTGTAAATTCAGAGGGAATACAATATTTTGTTGATGCTACATTAGTAATACCAAAAATTGGATTAAATTACCCAGTATTATCAGAAACTAGTGATAAACTGCTAGAACATAATTTAAATAAATTTTGGGGACCAAAACCAAACACAGTTGGAAATTATGTTATAGTAGGTCATAATTATAATAATAAAACATATTTTGGAAAACTTGATCAATTAAAAAATGGAGATATAATAGAGTTAACAGATGTAAATGGAAAAACTGTTAAATATAAAGTTTATGATATGTACTATGTAGACCCATCAAATAGAGATTGTACCAGTCAATTAACAGATGGAAAAAGAGAGGTTACACTAATTACTTGTAATGCAACTGGTTCACAAAGATTAGTAGTTAAAACTACAGAGGTAGTTTAATAAAAAATAGATAAAATTCCTCCAGTATAGCTGGAGGAATTTTATTTTGAATATGCAGTCACTTTAATTGACAGAATGTAAATTTTGTGATAATGTATGGTATATTAAAAATGGAGGTATTGCCATGCAAGAAAAAAATAAATTTAGAGATGTTCCTAGATTTAATAATATAAAAGAACTTATATGTAATTCAGTTAAGTTATATCCAGATAATGTTGCATTTGTTACAAAAATAAAGGAAAATAATGAGGTAAAATATATAAATCACACATATACAGACTTATTAAATGATATATATAACTTTGGAACAGCATTATTTGATTTAGGACTTAAAGATAAAAGAGTAGCTATAGTTGGTAGAAATAAATATAAGTGGGTAGTTGCTCATCTAAGTAACTTATTTGGAGGAATTGTATCAGTTCCTATTGATAAAGAATTGCAATTTAACGAACTAGAAGACTCACTTGTAAGAAGCAAAGTTGATGCTATAGTATTTGATGAAAAATATAAAGATAATATAAGTAAAATAAGAGAGAATGGAAAAACAAATATAAGTAAATTTATTTGCATGGAAAAATTAGAAGGATATAAATCTTATGATGAAGTCCTAGAAAATGGAAAAAAATTAATAGAAAATGGTGACAAAAGTTTTATCAATTATGAAATTGATGCAGATAGAATGTCAATATTATTATTTACATCTGGTACTACATCAAAATCTAAAGCAGTAATGCTTTCTCAAAGAGGAATTACAGCAAATGTATGTGATATGCAAATGGCAGAAACTTTTTACAGCACAGATACTAACATTGCATTTTTACCTTTTCATCATATATTTGGTTCTACTTGTATAATTGTAATGTTAGCTTATGGTGTAAGAACAGTTTTCCCAGATGGATTAAGATATATTAAACAAAATTTAATAGAATATCAAGTATCTGTTTTTGTTGGAGTTCCTTTATTAATAGATAAAATATATTCAAATATTGAAAAAGAAATAGAAAAGCAAGGAAAAACAAAATTAATAAAAATTGCAACTAAAATTAGTAATTTCTTACTTAAAATTCATATAGATTTAAGAAGAAAAATATTTAAACAAATAATTAATCAACTAGGTGGAAAAATGAGATTTATAATATCAGGAGGAGCACCACTAGACAAAAGAGTTGCAGTTAGATTTAATGAAATGGGAATAAGATTAATTCAAGGATATGGCCTTACAGAAACATCTCCTGTTATTGCAGCAGAAAATGATAAATACCTTAAATCAGGTTCAATAGGATTCCCAATGCACAGTGTAACAGTAGAATTAGTTAACAAAGATGAAAATGGTATTGGAGAATTAAGAGTAAAAGGCCCAAATGTTATGCTTGGTTACTATGAAAATGAAGAAGAAACAAACAAAGTATTAAAAGACGGATGGTTTTATACAGGAGATTTAGGATATTTTGATAAAGAAGGTTTTCTATTTTTAACTGGTAGACAAAAAGATGTTATAGTTTTAAAAAATGGTAAAAAAGTATTTCCAGATGAAATAGAAACATTAATAAATAGACTAGATGAGGTAGAAGAATCTTTTGTATATGGCATATCAGAAAAAGAAGATAAAAATGATTTAAAAGTAGCAGTAAAAGTAGTATATAACGAAAAAAATGTTATAGAAAAATATGGAAACATTTCAGAAGATGAGATATACAAAATTATATGGGATAAAATTAAGGAAATCAATAAAACATTTCCACCTTATAAGTATATAAAAAGTATGTTACTTACAAAAGAACCATTAATAAAAACAACAACAAATAAAACAAAAAGAAAAGAAGAATTAGCAAAAATATTAAATAGTAAAAAAAGTTAATTGATTAAAATTAATATTTTTATGTATAATATAAAATAAATAGAAAAATATGGAGGAATTTATGGAAAAGGTAAGTATTAAAGAATTATATAAAAATCAAGAAAAGTTTTATGAAAAGGATGTAGAAATTTCAGGCTGGATAAGAACTCTTAGAGATTCAAAAACATTTGGTTTTATAGAAATTAATGATGGAACATTTTTTAAAAATGTTCAAGTTGTGTTTGACGATACACTTAAAAATTTTGATGAGATATGTAAATTAACAATTAGTACATCACTTATTATTAAAGGTACTTTTGTAAAAACAGAAGGAGCAAAACAACCATTTGAAATAAAAGCAAAAGATGTAGAAATAGTTTCAATTTCATCTCCTGAATATCCACTACAGAAAAAAAGACATACTGTAGAATATTTAAGAACAATAGCACATTTAAGACCTAGAACAAACTTATTTAATGCTGTATTTAGAGTTCGCTCAGTACTTTCTTATGCATTACACAAATTTTTCCAAGAGAATAATTTTGTATATGTTCATACTCCAATTATCACAGGAAGCGACGCAGAAGGTGCAGGAGAAATGTTTAATTTAAATACATTTGATTTAAACAATGTGCCAAAAACAGAAGAAGGAAACATAGATTTTTCAAAAGACTTTTTTAATAAACCAGCACACTTAACAGTAAGTGGTCAATTAAATGTAGAAACTTATGCATTTGCATTTAGAAATGTTTATACATTTGGTCCAACTTTCAGAGCAGAAAATTCAAATACAGTAAAACATGCTGCAGAATTTTGGATGATTGAACCTGAAATATGTTTTGCAGATTTAAAAGATGATATGGATTTAGCTGAAAATATGTTAAAATATGTTATAAAATATGTATTAGATAATTGTGTTGAAGAAATGGAATTCTTTAATAACTTTATAGATAAAACATTACTAGAAAGATTAAATAATGTAATTTCATCTGAATTTGGAAGAATATCTTACACAGATGCAGTAAAAGAACTTGAAAAAGCAAATGACAAATTTGAATATAAAGTATCTTACGGAACAGACCTACAAACAGAACATGAAAGATATTTAAGTGAACAATTATTTAAAAAACCAGTATTTGTAACAGACTATCCTGCTGAAATAAAAGCATTTTATATGAAACTAAATGATGATGGAAAAACAGTAGCAGCAGCAGACTTATTAGTTCCAGGAATAGGAGAATTAATAGGTGGTAGTCAAAGAGAAGACAGTTTAGAATTATTGCAGCAAAAAATTAAAGACTTAAATATGGATGAAAAAGACTACTGGTGGTATTTAGACCTAAGAAAATATGGAAGTGTACCACATGCAGGTTTTGGTTTAGGATTTGAAAGACTTATGATGTATATAACAGGTATGCAAAATATAAGAGATGTAATACCTTTCCCAAGAACACCAAAAAATTGTGAATTTTAAAAAAATTTTAGCAGATGATTAATTGAAAATCATCTGCTTTTATGATATTATTAAAAAAATTTTGATGTTGAAAATTTAACATAATATAGAAAGGAGATATATATGCTAAATAGTGGTGTTTTAGGGAAAAATAATGTAGACAAATTAAAAGAGGAAATTGAAAATTTTAAACCATATAATGAACAAGAAGAGGTAGATAAAAAAATAATGCTAAAATATATTAATGATTTTGATGATGTATTAACTAGAGAAAATGAATATGGACATTTTACAAGTTCAGCTTTTATTCTAAACAAAGAAAGAACTAAAATTTTAATGATATATCATAAAATTTATAATTCATGGGCATGGACAGGCGGACATAGTGATGGAGATAGTGATCTTTTATATGTATCTATTAAAGAAGCAAAAGAAGAAACAGGAATAAAAAATGTTAAGCCAATATCTAAAGATATTTATTCACTAGAAATAATAAATGTAAATGGTCATGAAAAAAGAGGAAAATATGTAGGGACACATGTTCATCTTAATATTACATACTTATTAGAAGCTGATGAAAAAGAACCAATACATATAAAAGAAGATGAAAATAGTGGTGTAAAATGGGTTCCTATTGATGAGATTTTAAAGATAACCTCTGAAATTTGGGTAAGAGATAGAGTTTATACTAAAATAATAGATAAAATGAAAAAAGATGGAATTATTAAAAATAGTTAATAATGAATAAAGTATAAATCTTCCTTTTTTTTATTGTTGTAATTATTTGGTATACATAAATTGGGTTAAAAGCATAAAATATTATAACGATAAAATAGAAGGGAGGAAGATATGTGGAATTAAAAGGTAAAAAAATAGGATTTTGTTTTACAGGTTCTTTTTGTACATTTAAAAATACAATTACTCAATTAAAAGAAATAGTAAAATTAGGAGGAGATGTATTGCCAATAATGTCTTTTAACTCATATAATTTAGATTCTAAATTTGGTGATGCACAAGATTTTATTAATGAAATTGAAGAAATAACTGGTAAAAAAGTTATTCATACAATACAAGAAGCGGAACCGATAGGACCAAAAAAATTAACAGATATAATGGTTATAGCACCATGTTCAGGAAATACTATAGCAAAACTTGCAAATGGTATAACAGATACTCCTGTACTTATGGCAGCAAAATCACATTTAAGAAATTCAAATCCATTAGTTATAGCTGTTTCAACTAATGACGGTCTTTCAGGTTCTGCTCAAAACATAGGAAAATTATTAAATAGGAACAATTATTACTTTGTACCATTCAGACAAGATAATCCATTAACAAAACCTCGTTCATTAGTTTTTGACCCAAGTTATATTATAAAAACAATACAAACAGCTTTAGATAAAGAACAAATACAACCGATTTTATTATGAATATAAGAAAAGTGGCTTTGCTACACTTTTCTTCTCGCCGATTTGAGTTTGCGAATAAAATGAGCAAATCTCAAAGGCAATAGCGATTATAGCATTTTTATCTTATAGAAATTTCTATAAGATAAAAAATCAAGCTCCTTATATACTAATATAAATGGAGCTTGATTATGTTAAAAATTTAACTATATTGTAAAAAATGTTGAAAAAATAAAAAATGTATGATAATATAAGAAAAAAACAAAGGAGAAACGAAATGGTAAATATTATAAAGGCTATAATAGCTGGCGCTGTAGAGAGAGAGAGAGAGAGAGAGAGAGAGAGAGAGAGAGAGAGAGAGAGGTATTTTAGAGGAGCGTAACTGTCCTTTAAATACACCAATATATAATATAAAAAATTTAATAGTATCACTAATATTAGTGGTACTATTTGTGCTAAATAAAAAAGATAGTAATATTATACCTGTATTAGACACAGGGTAATATTGCTATCTTTTTGCGATTTTTAAAAATAAAAATTATATAAATAAAAAATAATAAAAGATAATAAAAAATTTAGGAGGAAAGAAATGAAGAAAATATTAGGAAAACAAATTTTAATAGTAGGAGTATTAGCACTAATTGTTTTAATGTTAAATACAATTAGTGTAGAGGCAGCTTTGCAAGCAAATCAAAATACAGAATATAAAACAGAAAAAAGCGAAACAGATTGGATAAAAGCATTTAGAGAGATGGAAAAAACAGGAGGAGCAATGGGCCTAGATGAAACATTTAATGATACGACATTAGTAGCAGACAAAAGTAATGATATAGATGTACACATGATGAAGGCAACAGAATATGGAGCAATAGCAATATTATCAGCATCTGGGTATGGAAAT
>CANPWI010000021.1 GCA_947584125.1 uncultured Clostridia bacterium | reverse complement strand
ACTTATAATAAATAATTGAAAAAAAATATATATTGTGGTATAAAATATGTAGGGAAATAATAATTAGATGGAAAGTATAATATGAAAAATATAAAAGATTATAATTTAGAAGAATTAAAAAAAGAACTTATAGACTTAGGGGAGAAACCATTTAGGGCAGAACAAATATTTAAATGGATACATATTGATAATGTAACAAGTTTTGATGATATGTCAAATATTTCATTAGAATTAAGAGAAAAATTAAAAAAGAACTTTACATTATGCATATATAAAATTATAAAAAAACAAGAATCCGTAGATGGAACTAAAAAATATTTATTTGATGTTTTAGATGGAAATGCAATAGAAACAGTCTTAATGGATTATAAACATGGAAAATCATTATGTGTTTCTTCACAAATAGGTTGTAAAATGGGATGCAAATTCTGTGCATCTACGGGTGTAGAGTTTAACAGAAATTTAACATCTGGAGAAATTGTAGAACAAATTCTTGCCGTACAAAGAGATGAAAATATAAAAATTTCAAATGTTGTATTTATGGGAATAGGTGAACCCCTAGATAATTATGAAAATGTTGTTAATGCTATAAAAATTATTAATAATCCAAAAGGACTAAATATAGGAGCAAGACATATAAGTATATCTACAAGTGGACTTGTTCCAAAAATATATAAGCTAGCAGAAGAAAATTTACAATGTACATTATCTATTTCACTACATGCAACTACAAACGAAAAAAGAAGTATGATGATGCCAGTAAATAATGCTTATGATATTGAAACACTATTAAATGCTTGTAAATATTACATAGAAAAAACAAATAGAAGAATATCATTTGAATATGCGTTAGCAAAAGAAAAAAATGATAATTTAGAAGATGCAAAAAGACTAGTAAAATTATTAAAAGGTATGATATGCCATGTAAATCTTATACCAATAAATAAAATAGAAAATGGTGAATTTACTAAAAGTTCAAATGAGAACATTATAAAATTTAGAGATTATTTAAATGAACATGGGATTGTAGCAACAATAAGAAGAGAATTGGGACCAGATATTGATGCTGCATGTGGACAGTTAAGAAAAAAAGAGGTGAAAAAATGAGAGTTTTTGCAACTACGGATATAGGAAAAGTAAGAGAAGAAAATCAAGATTATTTCTATATATCAATGCAAGATTCTGAAATTAAATTATACATATTAGCAGATGGAATGGGCGGATATAAAGGTGGAGAAATTGCAAGTAGTTTAGCAGTAAATTGTATAAAAAGTTATATTGAAAGCAATTTTGAAACTAATACAAAGGATAAAGAAGCTCTCCAAAGACTGGTGAAAAATGCTATAGAATATGCTAATTTAATTGTATATGATAAATCAAGAGAAAAAGAAGAACTGAAAAATATGGGAACAACAATAGAGGTATGCTTAATATATAATAACAGAGCATATATTGGTCATATAGGAGATAGCAGAATATATAGAATTAGAAAAGATATAATCAGAAAGCTAACAAAAGACCATAGTTATGTAGAAAAACTTGTTCAAGATGGAACAATTACAAAAGAAGAAGCAGTTCATCATCCTAAGAAAAATATGCTTATGAAGGCACTAGGTTGTTCAGCTTATGTTGAACCAGACATTATGGTAAAGGGATTTTTAAAAGATGATATAATACTTATGGCAACAGATGGTTTAACTAATATGATGACTGACCAAGAGATATACAAAGTTATAACAATGAATAAAAATGAAGCAACAAAAAACTTAATACAAATTGCAAACGACAGAGGTGGGTATGACAATATAACAGTTATAATGATAGAAAATTAAGGAGAGGTTATTATGAATTTAGAGGGTAAAGTTTTAGGAAACAGATATGAGATAATTGAGAAAATTGGTAGCGGTGGAATGGCAACAGTATATAAAGCAAGATGTCAGTTATTAAATAGATTTGTTGCAGTAAAGGTATTAAGAGAGGAATTTACAACAGACCAAGAATTTATAAAAAGATTCAATACAGAAGCACAATCAGCAGCAAGTTTAACACACCCAAATATAGTTTCAATTTATGATGTAGGAAACGAAGGAGATTTATATTACATTGTAATGGAATTAATACAAGGTAAAACATTAAAAGAAATAATAAATGAAGATGGTGCTATTGGCTGGAAATGGAGTGTTAATGTTGCTATGCAAATAGCATCAGCATTAGAAACAGCTCATAGAAATAATATAATTCACAGAGATATTAAACCACATAATATAATAATAACAGAAGATGGAATGGCAAAAGTAACTGATTTTGGAATAGCAAAGGCAGTTTCAAATTCTACAATTACAGCATTTGGTACTACAATAGGTTCAGTACATTATTTTTCACCAGAACATGCAAAAGGTGGATATACAGATGCAAAATCAGATTTATATTCATTAGGTGTAGTAATGTATGAAATGCTTACAGGTAGAGTACCATTTGATGCAGATACACCAGTATCTGTAGCATTAAAACACATGCAAGAAAAACCAGTAGAACCAATAGTTTTAAATCCAACAATACCTGTTGCATTAAATAAAATTATAATGAAGGCAATGCAAAAAGATCCAAATTATAGATATTTAAGTGCTACAGAAATGCTTAAAGATTTAAGTTTAGCATTAAAAAATCCTGACGGAAATTTTGTAAGTATGAATACTATGCAACATGAATTTGCAACACAAGTAATAAAAACAGATTATCAAAGTGATATGAGAGAAAAAATTAAAGAAAAGGATAGAGCTAGAAAAAATGCTAAGAAAGAAAAAGGATTGAAAGGATTTATAAAAAATCATAAAACTTTATCAATAGTTATAGGTTTAATTTTATTATTCGTATTAAGTTTAGGAGGAACATATTTAGCAATGACAATGGGAAGACTTGCTGATGTACAAATCCCTGAACTTGTTGGAAAAAATGCAATGGAAGCAGAAAGCTTAGCAAAAGAAGCAAATCTTGTATATGAGGTTCAAAGTGAGGAATATAGTGAAGATGTCCCAGAAGGAATAATAATTTCTCAAGACCCTTCATATATACCTAACTACACTATAAAAGAAAAAACAACAATAAAGGTTGTTGTAAGTAAAGGTCAAAAAATAGTTACAGTACCAAAAGTTACTGGTAAAGAAAAACAAGAAGCAATAGATGAACTTGAAGAATTAGGATTAAAAGTAGAAATTATAGAAGAACCTAGTAAAAAGGTTGAAGAGGGTGTTGTTATTAGCCAAGATTTAAAGGCAAATACAGAGATAAATGCTGGTGCAACAATTAAGCTAACAGTAAGTACTGGAGTAGAAATGACATCAGTTCCAAACTTAATTGGTAGAACTGAGGAAGAAGCTAAAAAAATGATTGAAGAAGCGGGACTTACTTTATCAGCAGTTGCAACAACTGAAGATACAAGCAAAGATAATGGAATTGTTGTAAAACAAACTTTAGATGTTGGTAGTACAGTTGAAAAAGGAGAAAACATAACAATAACTGTTAATAAAATAGAAGAATTAATTGATGGATCTGTTACAGTAAATTTAAAATCTTTAATAGGATATAAGCCTACAACAAATACTGAAACAAATACAACAACAGAAAATACAGTTGATACTGTAAAACTTGAAATAACAGTTAATGAAGAGAGAATATATTATAATGATAAAGAAAGAAAAGACGCTACAAACATAAGTGCTAATTTCTCAGGAAAGGGAACAGTTGAAATAAAAGTAAAAGTAGATGGAGCAACTAAAGCAACAAAATCTTTAAATTTAAAAAATGCAACATCTATTACAATAGAATAAATTATAAGGCAGCAATTTAATTGCTGCCTAATATATAATAAAAGGAGAATAAATTTGCAAGAAGGATTAGTAATTAGTAATATTTCAAATTTATATATAGTTGAAAGTAAAAAGGAAATATATGAATGTGCACCAAGAGGAAAACTAAAAAAAGATGATATATCACCATTAGTTGGAGATATTGTAGATATAGATATATTAAACGAGGAAGATAAAAAAGGAATTATAGAAAATATTCATGATAGAAAGATATATTTAAAAAGACCAAAAATGAGTAATATAACCCAGATAATATTTGTTGTATCTTTAAAAATGCCAAATCCAGATTTACTTATGCTTGATAAACAATTAGCATATTCAGAGTACTTAAAAATAAAACCAATAATTGTTTTAAATAAGATAGATTTAGCAAGTAAAGATGAAATAGATAATATAAAACAAATTTATGAAAATATAGGATATAAAGTAATACTCACAAATGCAAAAGAGAAAAAAGGTATAAGTGAAATAAAAAATGTTCTAAATAATAATATAAGTGCATTTACAGGAAATTCAGGTGTTGGAAAATCTACATTACTTAATTGTTTATATGATGATAAGAAAACTGTTGAAGGTGAAATAAGTAATAAAAATAAAAGAGGAAAAAATACAACAACAGGTGTAAAATTATACAAAATTAATGAAAACTCATATATTGCAGATACACCAGGATTTTCAACATTTGATATATCTGAAATAGAATCCGAAAATTTAGAAAAATATTTTAGGGAATTTAATGAATATATACCAAATTGTGAATTTGTAGGTTGCACTCATATAAAGGAAAATAATTGTGGAATAAAAGAAGCTGTACTGAAACAGAAAATTAGCAAAGATAGATATGAAAGATTTAAAAAAATATATGAAGAATTAAAAGATAGGGAGGCAAGAAAATGGTAGAAATTTCAACATCAATTTTATCTGTGAAAAAAGAAGATATAATTAAAACAATATATAATTTAGAAACAGCACATACAGATTATTTTCATATAGATGTTATGGATGGTAAGTTTGTAGAAAATAATAATTCACAATTAATGCTAGAATATGCTGAATATATAAAACAAATATCTAATATACCTTTAGATGTACATTTAATGGTTGAAGATGTTTATTCGTATGTAAATACTTATTTTAGTTTAAAACCAAATATTATTACATTTCATATTGAGGCAATAGAAGATGAAGAAAAACTTAAAAATATGATTAAATATATTAAAGAAAATGGTATAAGGGTTGGAATAGCGATAAAACCAAATACCAAAATAGAAAAGTTATATAAAATTTTACCATTTATTCATTTAGTACTTGTTATGACTGTAGAACCAGGAAAGGGAGGACAAGAGTTAATAGATATTACACTTGAAAAAATTTCTGAATTAAAAAGTTATATTGACAAAGAAAAATTAGATGTAGACATAGAAGCAGATGGTGGAATAAAATTATCTAATATAAGTAAGGTTAAGGAAGTAGGAACAAATATAATAGTATCAGGTACAGGTATAATTAATGAAAAAGATTATAAAGATGTAATAGAAAAAATGAAAAGATGATTAGAAAACTAATCATCTTTTTCATTTTTTTTATTTATTATTCTTTTACTTCAGTTACAGTTTCTGTTGTAGCTTTATTTTTAGTAAATGCATACATTAATATAATTCCTAATCCGATGAAAGAAACTATTAAACTAATAATTGCACTAGCAACAGGAATTAGACTTGTTAAAGCCCAAAGTATAATTGTAACTAAAACAAGTATACCAATTGTTTTACCTTTTCCACCGTCTTTAGCAAATTTCTTTGTTAAACAAATAGCAACTGTTGCAAAACTTATACTCATTAATAAACCATAAATTGTAAATAAAGTAAATGCAATAGGAGCAGTAATTGTTGTTGATAATAAACCTATGCTTGCTACAATAGCTACTATTGAAGCTAAAATTCCTATTCCTAAAGCAGCTCCCATTTTTCCAGATACATATCCAGCAGATTTTTTAACAAATTTTGGTGCTAACCAACAAATTAATAAGTAAACTATTATTGTATAAAGTAAAGCTTTTAATAAACTAAATACATTAGCTGTTACAATTTCTTGAATTGATTTATTTGAATCTACAGGTTGTGCTTGGTTAAATGTAACAGTACCTTCAACTACACCATCTGGAATAGTAATTTCATTTGGTGAAGTATAATTTAAATTACCATATATTAATGCTGCTTGTTCTCCTTCACCAAAATTATAGTTTGTAGATGTTAAAAATGCGTTTCTACCAACAGCACCTAAAAAGTCCATTTTTTGTGCTGCAACAATACGAACATCTCTTACTATATATGAATCATAAGATAGATTTAAATTGTTACAAGCGGCATATAAATCATTACAAGCTCCATCAAATTCAATATTATCTGCAAATGCAAAAATTGAATATCTAGTATAAGAACTACTAAATTTTAAATTATTTGCAAAAACAAATAAGTTACCATTAATTTGACCTGTAATTTCAACATCGTTACCGAAAATATATACATTTCCGTCAACTAGTTTGTCCATTTTAATTGAACTACCAAATAAATATAAGTCATCTTCATGAATTTCTTGGTCTGATGTTTCGCTAGATTCACCATCAGTTGTTCCATCAGTTGTTCCGTCAGTTGTTTCACCTGTTGCTTCATTTGTAGAAACAGTATTATCTGTTACATCAGTAGTATTGGCAATAGGAGCAGTACCAGTTTCTTCAGAAATAGGCATTATATCATTTTGAGTTTCATTTTGTAAAGCAGATTCATCTACATTTACTTCTTCTGCATTAACTACCGTAAAACTAAATGAAATAATTAGTGCAATAATTGTAAAAAATACAATTAATTTGTTTTTGTTTTTTAACATAAAAAATTCCTCCTTATAAAATTATGATATAAATATATATCTTAATTAAATTTTTGTCAATCATATAAAATAAAAAAACAATCATTTTTTTTGATTGCTTTTTATATTGTGTTTTCTATTTTAAGATTTTGAATTATTGCTTATAAAATAAGCACAATTATTAGTTTGAGATATAAATATAGGAGCAGGGTTTTCTAAAGTACATTTGCCATCTATTTGATAAATACAATTTGAAGAACAGTTTATACAGGACAAACTAATCACCTCTTAAAAATAGTATAAGAAATATTAAACAAATTATTCATAATTTATTTAATATTTACTAATTCCATTTTTTTTACACAAATGATTAATAGGGCATATTTCACATTTTGGATTCCTTGCAGTACATATTGCTCTACCATGATATACAAATAAATGATTTATATCTTTTAAATATTCTTTTGGAATTATTTTTAATAAATCTTGTTCAATTTTTTCAGGAGTTTTTTCTTTAGATAAACCTATTCTATTTGAAAGTCTTTTGGCATGTGTATCTATTGCAATTCCATTTGCAATACCAAAAACTTCTAATAAAATTACATTAGCACTTTTTCTACCAATTCCTGCAAGAGTAGTTAATTCCTCCATAGTATTTGGAACAGTTCCATTAAAATCTTCTATAATTTTTTTACTACAAGCTTTTAAATTTTTTGCTTTATTTTTATAAAATCCGCAGGGGTGAACTAAATCTTCCAATTCTTTAATATCTATATTTACAAAATCTTGAGGAGTAGGGCATCTTTTAAAAATAGATGGAGTTGTTAAATTAACTCTTTCATCTGTACATTGAGCTGAAAGCATAACTGCAACAACAAGTTCAAAAGCATTATTAAAATTTAAGCTACAACAACTATCAGGATAATAAGCTTTTAGTAGTTCTATTAATTCTATTATTTCATTTTTTTTATTTAATTTCATCTTAATCACCTTTTTTCGATAAATTAATATAATATTACAAGGAGGTAATATATTATGTTAAAATTATTAAAAAAGACATTAGGTGTATGCTTAGTAGGTTTTGGAGCAGGAATGTTACTTGTATTATTACTTCCAATAGCAGGCTGGCTTTTTGTAATAGGCGTAGCAGTTGTTATTATTGGACTTATATGGTTATCTTGTTAAAAGTAAGGGAGTGATGAAAATGACAATAGTTGTAAAAAAAGTTCCAAAATGTTTAAGGGGTATTGTTAAATTAATATTTGGAATAAAAGAATAATACATATAATAGTTTGGGTTATTTTAAAAAATAGAGGCTTTTATAGCCTCTATTTTTTAATAGGAAATTTCTTAGAAATTCCTATTTTATTCTTTATTTTTTTAAGCTTTTGTTACTTTTCCAGAACGTAAGCATTTTGCACATACTTTTATTCTTTTTGGTTCTCCATTAATAATAGCTTTAACACTTCTTAAATTTGGTTTCCAAGTTCTTGTTGATCTTTTACTAATATGTGAACGAGTAATACTTAACTTATTTCCATGGCTTATAGACTTTTCACAAATTGCACACTTTGCCATTAAAAAACACCTCCTATAATGTAAATAAATTGACTGCATATAAGTTTATCATAATTCTAAAAAAAAAACAACCCCTTTTTTCAAAAAAACTATGAATAAACTCTATAAAAGGCAGAATTATTCTCATAATTTAGTTCCTTATAAAATGCACCATCATATATAGAAGATGTATCATCTTCATAAGTTAAAGGTAGATTAAGAGAATATAAATAATGTTCTCCAAGTTCATTTATTACATTAATGTTAAATGATATGGTAGCATTAATATCGTTTAATAATATGTTTGCTTTTTTTAAGAGTGAACCATCAAGTTGTATAGATTCAACATTAGTTGGTAATATGTAATTTTCTTTTAAATTGTTATTTATATACCCAATAGTAATAGGAGTTGTGCAGTCATATGACAATTCATTATTATTGTAATCTATATTTGAATTTGTAATATTAAAATAAAGTCTATCTGAAATTAGTTTATCTGCATCAAAAGTATTTTTACCAAAATCTAAAAGAGATTTCTTATACAAACTAGGTTTCCCTATAGATGGTGGATTAATAAAATTTATATTATCTATATATGCTTCTTTAATAATATTTTTAGAATTTAAAGCCTTATTGTCTGAAGGTTTTATATATATAGCAATATCTGTATATTGAGACAAAGATACTGATAAAGAAGAACTTGAAGATGTAGATGAACTTGTATCAATATTACTATATAAAATAATTTTATCAATTTCAAAAACTGGATTAGAAATATCTTCACTAAGGTTTGAAATGCTATCTTCAAAATTAGAAATAACTTTATGTTTTTTTATTTGAAAAATATAAAAACATAGTGAAGAGATTAAAATTATAAAAATTACACTTAAAATAAAAAGATTAGTTTTATATATTTTTTTTATCATTTGATTTTTTATTTCCTCCATAAAATTATTATAATTAATATAATATAACAAAAAATAAAAATCAAGTATTTAATAGAATAGATTATTGACAAAAAATAAATGAAATATTAAAATTATATATAGAAACAAAAGAAATGTGGTGAATTTATGAAAATAAAATTGAAAACAATAATATTGTTTTTGATGTTAATTTTAATTGTAGTATATACTTCAACAATTTATACAATTAAAAATGCAGTATATGCTACAAATGAAGAGGAAATACAAGAAAACAAAATATATGAAAAAAATAAAGAAATTGAAGAAATAGATATAAAAAACATTATTGATAATAATAGAAATACAGAAAAACAGGAAATTATTATAAAAGAAGAAGAAATTGAATATACAACTGTTTATATAGAAAGCGATGAAATTGCTAAAGGTGATTTAAAAGTTGTACAACCAGGTAAAAATGGAATAAAAAAACTTATAATAAAAAAACAATATAATGAGAATGAAGAAAACGAAGAAATAATAGGAAGTAAAGTAAAAGAAGAAGCAACAAATAAAATAGTTAAAATAGGTACATCAAATAAATATAAAATAACTGAAATAAAAAAAGGAGAGAATGTTTCTGTTACAGCAAATTCTGTAGAATTAAAAAAAGAACCTAGTGTTGAATCTGAAAAAATTACATCTATTACAAAAAATACAATGTTACAAGTAAAAAATATTAAAGATGATTGGTGCATGGTAGAATTTAATGGATACATAGGTTGGATACAGAAGGAATGTTTAACCAATCAAAAAAGTATAGAAACAGAAAATAATAATAAATCTAGAAAAGTGAATAATAGTGTGAATAGAAACATGAATTTAGCTTGTAAAAGTGGATTAACTGAACAAGAATTTGAAAAAATATTATCAGGAAACTCACAAGATAAAAATAAAATATTTGAAAAGTATGCAAAACATTTTTATTATGCAGAAAAACAATATGGAATAAATGGAATATTTTTAGCTGCTGTTGCAATACATGAAAGTGCATTTGGAACATCAAAAATAGCATTAGAAAAAAATAATTTATTTGGATATATGGCTTATGATTACAATCCTTATGAAGATGCTTATAAGTTTTCAAGTTATGAAGAGGGAATAGATTTACTTGCTCGTGTGTTTATAAAATATTATTTAAATGCGAAGGGAACAAAAATATATGAAAACCAAGAAGCAGATGGTAGGTATTATAATGGAAATACTGTAGATGCAGTAAATAAAAGGTATGCAAGTGATAAAAATTGGGCAAATTCTGTTTACAATTGGATGGAATATTTATATAAAAGATTATAAATGTATAATAAAAAGAAAAAAATCTATTAAAATTGAAATAAATTCTTGAAAAAATATCCATTCTAGTGTATGATATTATAGTAATAATAAAAATTATATGTTTGTAAAAATGAAGGGAGTATTATAAACGTGAAAAAAATAGGAATATGTTTATCTATTATATTAATAGTATGTTCTATTTTTATAATGGGAAATACAGTATATGCAGAAGAAAATAGTATAATTGATTCAGAAACAGCAGGGCAACTTGTTCAAATTAAAGAAAAAGAAAGTAGAGAATTATCAGACTATGTTGAAACTTATGGTTCAGAATCTTATGGATTTGTTGCTTATGTACTAGGTAAAGTTAGAATATATAGTATTCCATTATGTTTTTTAGGAATAGCAGTTGGTGCTATTTATCAATATGTAATAGGAATAAGAAAATTAGATGTAAGAGATAAAGGATTTAACTTGGTAATAATGTTTGTAACGTTACTTGTTATATGTCAAATATTGCCACTTGTGTTTACAATAGTTGTAAAAGGATGGAGGAATTAACAAATGAAAGTTTTATTTGCAGTTAGTAACGAAAATATATCAGAGGCTGTAATAAAAAAATATCAAAAACAGTATAAAGAAATAATAACATATAAAAATGTTTATTATTTTAATGCTATAATAAAAGAACTACAAAGAGATAAGACCTATGATAGAATAGTAATTAGTGAAGATTTAGAGCCATTTACAAATAAGAATTACGATGCAATAGATAAATTTTTATTTGAAAAATTAGATAATATTAGTGATGAAGCAACAAATTCAGGAACTGATATTCCAATTATATTAATTTGTTCAGATAGAAGAACTAAATCTGAAGCTATGCTAGTTAGAATTTTTGGAATTGGAGTATATAATGCTCTTTTAGGACAAGACAGAAGTGTAGATAAAGTGTGTCAGCTTATATATATGCCTAGAAGTAAAAAAGAAGCTAAGATATATTATAAAATAGAATCAGAAGATGTTAACTATCAAGTAGAAAGTGATGATACAGTTAGCGAAATAGAAGTACAAAATATATTATCACATTTCAAAAAAATATCTAAAAATCCAGAAAGATTTGTTGATAGTTTTAATAATATTGCAGCACAATATAATGATGCACAATTAAGAGTTATAGCAAAAGTTTTACCTCTTAATGTAAAAACAGTATTAGAAGAAGAATCACCTAAATATCAATCAGTAATGACATTTGGTGATGTTAAAAGAAAAAGAAATGTAGAACAGCCAAAAGAAGATGGCTTAAAGATGAATTTTATAGGAAATGCAAGTGCAAGAAAAAATTTATCAAGACCTGTAGTAGTTCCTGGAGTTTCAAATTCTAAAAAAGTTGTTAAACTAGAAACAACTCAAGAAACAGGAGAAAATGCTACTGAGCAAAAAGCAACAGAAGTAACTCAAAAGAGAAGAGGAAGACCTAAAAAGATAACTGAAGAAAATAATGAAATAAATAATACTGAAGTAAAAACAGAAAGCAAAAAAGGTAGAGGAAGACCTAAAAAAGTAGTTCAAGAAGTTGAAGAACCAGAAATTAATTTATTTGATATAGCAGAAAAAAAGGAAGAAGATTTAACACTTCCTGGTTTTGATGAAACAAGCAATGATGATAACATATTACCAGGATTTAATAATACAGAAGAAAACAATGAATTACCAAGTTTTAATAATTCAGATGAAAATAATTCTTATAATAGCAGTAATGAAGAATTTTCATTACCAGGATTTAATAATCAAAATTCATTTGGTCAGAATCAAATACAAAATATACTAACAAAAGAAAAAAAATTAGTTGCATTTGTTGGAACAAGTAAAAATGGTATTTCATTTATCGTAAATAACTTAGCATGCTTGTTATCACAAATGGGAATAGATACAGCAATATTAGATATGACTAAAAATAAAAATTCTTATTTTATATACACTCAAAATGAGGAAAATTTAAGAAAAAAAGCATCTTCTTGTTTTGATAATCTACAAAATGGTAATGCTGATGGAATTACAATAAATAAAAATTTAACAGTTTATACTACAATTCCAGATAATTCAAACAGACAAATCAATCATACAAGTTTATTAGAAACAATAGTAAAAAAACATTCATTAATTTTAATTGATTGTGATTTTGATACACCATTAAATTATTTTAAAGAAGCTCAAGAAATTTATTTAGTACAAAGTATGGATATTCTTACAATACAACCATTAACAGCATTTTTGAGAGAACTTAAAACACAAAATGTATTAGATCCTAATAAAATAAGAATTATAATAAATAAACAAATAAAAGTCGGAGGATTAAATTCTAAGGTATTAATAGGAGGAATGGCATTTTACAATGATCCTGCAATGTCTTTTATGACAGAGCTATTTAATAAAGACACAGTATTACATTGTGATATACCATTTGAAACACAAACATATTCAAAATATTTAGAAGGACTTGTAAATTGCGAAATTTCACTTAAAGGATATTCTAAAATATTTTTAGAAGCTTTAAAGAAATTAGCTGAGATAGTATATCCATTATTAAATAACAAATATATTAGAAAAAATGATTATAGTAAAAATAATAAATTTTCTTCAGATATGAATAATACTTTAGATAAAATGAAAAATAAATATTAAAATTATATGGGGGAAAAAAAGTGTTTGTTTTTATAATTGTACTTTTAGTAGCAATAATTGTTGGACTGATTATATATAATTCTGTTGTATATACTAAGGTTCAAAACTTTAAAAATTTAAATGAAAAGCTATCAGGATATCAGATTTTAAAAGATTTTATGGACACAATAGGAGAAGATATTCCTGTAGATGAAAAAATAAAGAAAATTAATGATATAATTATAGAAGGATATGGCATTAAATATTCAACTATTGTAATTTTCAATGGAGAAGAATATGAAATAAAAGCAACAAATGTACAAGAAAAGCATTGGGATGTTTTAACAAATCTTCATAATGAAGATATATTTAAAGATAGTATATCAACAGCAAATCCAAAATATGTTACAGTAAATAATGAAAATGAGAAATTGCCATATCAAAAATTAGAATTTGGTAGAGCAAAATCTGCATTATTTTTCCCTCTATATATTGACAATGTATATATTGGATATTGGATTATTGAAAGTGGGCAAATGCATGCATTTGATAATACAGACACAACAAATTTAGAATTAGTAAGAGATAATATAGTATCTATATATAAAACAGTTTCTTACCAAAATGTTGTAGAAAATATTGTCAGAAAAGATTTATATTCTGATTTATATTCAGCTGAATATTTATATGGAAAAGGAAAAAAAGTAATTGATGAATTTACAACATCAACTGTATGTATGTTTAAAATTATAAACTTAGAAAATATAAATAAGGAATTTAATAGAGAAACTGGAAATCAAGTTATAATAGATGTATGTGATTATATTAAAGAAAGTATGTCTAATGAATATATTTTTGTAAGATATATGGGACCAAAATTTATAATTGTTTTTCCAGGTGTTGATATACAAGGAGTTGACGAATTTATAACAGATATTAAAAATTCAGTAGAAAATTTACAAATAGAACCAGTATATGAAGAAGATGAAGAGAATGAAGAAAATGAAAATGTAGATGAAAGTGAAGAAAATGCTAGTGTAAAATTAAATATAGCACTTACAACATATTATAAAGGAACAGCACTTGAAATGGTAACAAAAAAATTAGAAGAGTATATAGATTCAGCTGATACTAATGAAAGCCAAATAACTAATATTTAGGAGGAAATAAAAATGGATTTTGATAAAACTATGAATTTTAAGGTAGAAAAAGAAAAAAATGAAAAAACTCAAGAAATTTTGAAAAAGGTATATAATGCTTTACAAGAAAAAGGATATAATCCTATAAATCAAATTGTTGGTTACATATTATCAGGAGACCCAACATACATAACAAGTCATAAAGATGCAAGAAATTTAATTAGACTTATAGAAAGAGATGAACTATTAGAGAAAATGGTAAGAAATTATATAGGGTTAGATAATTAATATGAGAAAATTAGGAATTGATTATGGAGATGCTAGAGTTGGAATTGCAGTATCAGATAGTTTATTAATTACTGCACAGGGATTAGAAACAATACATCATAATGGAAATGATAAAATAATCTTAAAAAGACTAGAGGAAATTGTAAAAGAATATGAAATTGATACCTTTGTTATAGGAATGCCATATAATATGAATGGTACATCATCTGAAAGAGTTGAGGTTACTAAAAAATTCATAAATAAATTAAAATGTAAATTTAATAATATCCAAATAGAAACTGTAGATGAAAGATTAACAACAGTATCAGCTCATAAAACAATGAATTTTCTTGATATAAATAAAAAAGAAAAAAGAAACATTGTTGACACAATTTCTGCTGTATATATTTTAGAGATATATTTAAATAAATTAAAAAAATAAGTATAGCAATTTAAGAAAAACAAATAATAAAATTAGATTTTAACATTGTAGAAATACAATTAATATATAAATTTGAAAGGAGAAATAAAAAAATGGATGAAGAAAATATGCAAGAAGAATT
>CANPWI010000020.1 GCA_947584125.1 uncultured Clostridia bacterium | reverse complement strand
TTTTATTCTCTAAATCTATTCTCTATACATTTTCTAAATAGTTCCCAATAAAACATAACACTTTTAGCTACTTCTCCTCTTTTCATCATTTCTTCAAATTCGTCTAATTTTACCCATTTTACATCTGCTACTTCTCCTTTTTGCAAAATCATATCCTCTATTTTAAATTCCTGTTTTACTAGATATATATCTAAAAAATTATCTTCTCTTTTTATTGTCATTACTAATTCCATTTTTTCTTCATCTATATTTATTCCTAATTCTTCTTTACATTCTCTTATTGCTGCCATTATTGTATCTTCATTTTCTATTACTCCACCACCAGTTTGAGACCAAAGATTAGGAAAATGTTTTTTATTTGCATCTCTTTTTTGTATTAATATTTCATTATTTTTATTCATAATCCAAGTATGAACTGACAATCCATAATCACCTTGATTTATTTGTCCTCTATTTGTTTTTCTTCTTTTATTATTATATATATCTACTATTTCCATTTTTAACCTCCTAGTATTATTTAATATATCATATTTTAACATTCATTTCAATAAATGTTAGAATAATAAAAATTCACCTTTATATAAATAAAGATGAATTTTTATTATATGTATTATATTGTTACTTTAACAGGTTCTTGTTTACTTTCCTCTTGTTCATTTTTCATGTTTCTATTCTTTATATCTTTAGCAAATATCAATTTAAATATAGTACGAATTAATGGTTGAATAAAGAATAATTGTGTGAAAAATGCAAATGGGAAGTTGAAGCATACAAGTTTTAACCAGTTTGCAAGTAATGTAAATATGTTGAAACCTAAATAGTATGGATAATACATCCATGCTGCAACAAAACTCATTAATGGACACATTATTGCAACTGTTGCACATATTATTGCTGTTTCAAATAAAACAGGATGTGTTTCTTTTGGATTAAATACTTTTGATGCTAATTTAAATGAGCAAGGACTTCCTATTGTACATTCGAAAAAGTATGCAAATGCAAATTCTATAAGAATTATAGCCCATATTGGTAACATTTGTCCAAACATAGATACTCCACCTTGTATGTTTATAGCTTCTATTACACTACTTGCACCAGTTACATTCATTAGTGTTTGTCCATTTACTACATATAAACTATAAAAAACATAAGCATGTACTGTAACAATTACTGTTAAAAGTGCAAAAATCATTCTTTGAAATTGATTTCTTGGCATTTTTTACTCCTTTCATTTTATATATTATGGAATAAATTTTATACAACACAAAAAAACACATGTAATCTTATACAGACATATTTTTAGATACACTAAAAACATAGCTCTGTAATCAGATTTACGCACTAATGTGCTACATGTGTCATTTATGTTTTATTCCTTTTGTAATATTAACATATTTTATTTTTAAAAGTCAAGTATTTTATCCTAATGCTACATCAAGTACCATCATTATTACAAAACCTATAATTAATCCTATTGTTGATAGATTTTTATTATTTTTTACAGATTCAGGTAATAGTTCTCTTGCTGCAACTACTATCATAGCACCTGCTGCATACGCTAATAAAAATGGCATTATACATCTTATATACATTACTAGAATTGCACCTATTACTGCTGCAATAGGCTCTACAAGTGCAGACGCCTGCCCTATCATAAAGCTTTTAAATCTTGAATATCCTTCTCTCCTTAATGGAAGGGAAACTGCAGCTCCTTCAGGGAAATTTTGTATTCCTATCCCAATTGCTAACATTAATGCACTTATTACTGTCATTCCTGGTACACCACTTGCAATTCCACCAAATGCTACTCCTATTGCCATTCCTTCTGGTATGTTGTGTATTGTAATAGCAGATATTAATAATATACTTCTTTTTATTGAATCTCTTTCTTTAAATGTTTTTTTATTGCTTAATGTTTTATCTAAAAATTTATCTGAAAATAGTACAAACATACCCCCACATATAAATCCTAATGTTGGTAATACCCATACTATGTATCCAAGTTCTGTTGCTAATTCTATAGCTGGAGATAAAAGCGACCAAAAAGATGCTGCTATCATTACACCTGCACTAAATCCTAATATAGTATCTAATACTTTACCATTAATTTCTTTAAAGAAACATACAATTAAGGCTCCAAGTGCTGTTATTGCCCATGTAAATGTTGTTGCTATTAATGCTTGAAATATTGGACTTAAACTTTCAAACCAATTCAATTTTTATCACCTCGTAATACATAATATGATTTGTTTCTACATTATGCTACAAAAAATATACCTTAAGCTTTGCTTAAGGTATATTTTTACATTTCTACTTCTATATCCTTTGTATTAAAATCATTTATTAATTTTATTTTTTTATCTATTATTTCTTCTCCATTTAATTTTATTTTTTCTACTCCTACATTTTTTCCATTTGGATTTTTTACTATTATTTTATATAAAGTATCTTCATATTTATATTTTATTTCATATTCCTTCCAGTTTTTTGGTATACATGGCTGAATTTCTAAATATCCATTTTGTATTTTTAATCCTAATATATTCTCTATTCCTGCTTTATACATCCATGAGCTTGACCCTGTGTACCAAGTCCATCCACCTCGTCCTTGAAGATTTGATGCTCCATATACATCTGCTGCAATAACATAAGGCTCTACTTTATATTTATAACTTTCTTCTTTTGTTCTTGCATGTTCAATAGGATTTATCATTCTAAAATATTCAAATGCTTTATCTCCAAAACCTAGTTTTGCAAGAGCAATTATGGTCCATATTGCAGCATGTGTGTATTGACCACCATTTTCTCTTACTCCTGGTAAATACGATTTTATATATCCTGGTTCTATCTTTCCTTTTTCAAATGGTGGATCTAATAATTTTATTATTCCATTTTTTGTATCTATTAAATGATTTTCTAAACTTTCCATTGCTATATATTTTTTATCATTATCACCTGCATTTGAAATAACAGACCAGCTTTGTGATATACTATCTATCCTACATTCATCATTTTCTATGCTTCCTAGAACATCTCCATTATCTGAAAATGCCCTTTTATACCATCTTCCATCCCATGCATTTGTATTTAAAGCTTTTTTTAGATCTATTTTTATCTGTTCGTATTTACTTGCTTTATCTACATCATTTCTTTTTTTACATATTGGAATGAATTTATCAAGTATATAATACAAGAAGAAACCAAGCCATACACTTTCTCCTTTTCCTTTATTTCCAACTGTATTCATTCCATCATTCCAGTCACCTGATCCTATTTTAGGTAATCCATTTTCTCCAAATACTAAAGATTTTTCTAATGCTCTTATACAATGTTCATATATACTTGCTGTTTCATTTGCTTGTATATGTTCATCATATTTTTCATCTTCATCATTTTGTAATATTTCTCCCTGTATATATGGTTCATTTAGTTCTAAAATAGTTTCATCTCCTGTAAATTCAATGTATTCTATAGTAACATATACTAGCCATAATAAATCATCTGAAAATCTTGTACGAATTCCCCTTTTTGTTTCTTCATGCCACCAGTGTTCTACATCTCCTTCTTTAAATTGATGTCTTGCGTGTATTAATATTTGATTTTTCATAAATTCTGGAGATATAAATTTTACACCCATAGTATCTTGAAGTTGGTCTCTAAATCCATAAGCACCACCAGATTGATAAAATGCACTTTTTCCCCATAATCTACATACTATTGTTTGATATGCTATCCAACCATTTAATAAAATATTTGTTGATTCTACTTGTGTTTTTACTTGTACTCTACTTAAAATTTCGTTCCAAAATCTTTTTACATTTTCTAGTTCATCTTTTGCATTATTTATTTTAGAATATTTATATGCCATATTTTCAGCATCAATTTTTTTGTCTTCTTCTCCTAAATTAATAACAATTTCTTTTGTACCATAAGACTCTATTTCTATTTCAAAGCAAATAGCTATACACGAATTTCTTCCTAAAGAATTTTCTCCAGACAAATAAACTTTATCCATCCCTTCAGGACTTAAAATATTTCCATCTCCAATAAATTCATCTTTATTTCCTGTATAAGATGATATTTTTTCACTTGAAGATATATAAACTGTTTTTGCTATTCCATTTCCATATAAATTATTTGCAAATATGCAATTTGTATTTTCATTATAAGTTAAATTTATATAATTGTTAGTTTTATATTCATCTTCTCCAAGCACCGGTTTTATATAATATACTAATTTTAAATTTCTTTTATTTGGCATATTATTTTTTAATGTTATTATATTACATTTAACACTATCATCTTTTGGAACAAATATTTCTTGCTTTTGAACAATTCCAAAACATGAATGTTCATACTTTGTATATCCAAATCCAAAAGTTATATAATAATCGTTTTCATCACAAATTGGATTTACTCCAAGTGACCATGTTTTACTTATATCTTTATCTTTAATATATATTATTTCTGATGGTATATCTTCAATTAAATTATTTGACCATGCTGTTATTCTATTTAATCTGCTATTTTTACTCCAAGTAAATCCTCCTAAGTTATTCGTTACTAATGTTCCAAATTTTTTATTTGCCATTATATTACTCCATACTGTTGGTGGCTTCATATTTTTGTTTTGCTTTATTATATACTCTTTTCCATCCTCTGAAAAACCACCATATTCATTATAGTATTTTAATTTTTCCATATCTATTGGAGCAAAATTATTTTCAAATTTTGGTAATGGTATTAATGTGTTTTTTTCTTTTCCTATATTTTTAATACTATCTAAATATTCTTGCATTGTATCTTCTAAAATTGTTTCTAAATTTCCTTTTTTAGTATCTAATATGCAACTTGCTGTTAGCAAAAATAAATCTATATCTTCTATTTCTCGTTCATTTATTATATATATACCTCCATATACATTTTGCACATAAGATAAATTATGGTTTGCAATTTGTGATTCTATATTTTGTTTTACATATTGTTCATAAATGTTTTCTTCTTTTATCATTATTACTAAATCTATATTTATATTTTTAGCTCTATAATATTCATAAGCTTTTAATATATCATCTAAAATAAATATTTCTTCTATTTCTTGTATTTTTACAAGTAGTATTGGAATATCACCTGAAATTCCATATTTCCATAAATCACTCTGATTATAAGTTTTTTTATTAAAATTTTTTAAATATAAAAATTTAGTTGGATTATTAAAAATTAAATATGATAATAGTTTTTGGTAATTTTCTGTTTCTTTTGCCGTAATTCCCAAATATCTTGTTTCTTCTTCTACTCTTGCTTTTGATAACTCTAAAGCTCTTTTTACATTTTCATGATTCCTATATTTTATCATATTTTCTTCTAAATTCTCTTTTTGCTCTCCTACTGCAATTACTAAGTTTAATTTAATACTCTCATCTGGCTTTACTTTTACTGTTTGTTTTAATGCAATAATTGGATTTGTTACAAGACCTATTTGTTTTGAAAATGGCTTAGATTCTTCTATCATTTTAGGAATTAACATACCACCATTTTCATATAATTTTTCCTTATCTATTTCATATTCTAATTCCCCTATTTTTTCTCCTTCTATATAAAGGTTACAAGCAAGATACATTTCATTTTGATTTCCTCTTTTATTTCGTTTTATTAATATTGAATTACTATCTTCCATAATATCGTATTTTAAAAATAAATTATTAAACGCTGTATGAGAATAATCTTGTTCTTTATTTGAAAGTACAGGTTCAAAGCATGATGTAACCTCTAATATTTCTTCCTCTGAACCATTGTTTTTTAACTCAATTTGTCTAATTTCAACATTTTCTTCTGCAATTATTACTTTTGATATTGTTTCTATGTTTCCATCTTGTCTTGTTATTTTATCCATATCTTGTGTATAAGAAATACTGTATTTATCTGGATTTGATACATTTTTGTCTATTCCATTTGTCCAGATTTTTTTTGATTTAATATTTTTTATATAAAATATTATTCCTTGTGGATAATCAGCTGTATTTTTGTATCTATTTACCATTACATCTTTTATCTTACTAAATCCATATCCTTTTTCATTTATACCAACTGTATAATTATTATTTGAAATAACATTTGTATAATTTAATCTTGGATTAATTTTTGTAATTGTTCTTTCACTATAGCTGTTATATCCTGTATATTTAATTTTTTCAACTTTTTCTTTTTTCTCTTTTGTCATAACAACATTTTCTGGCATTCTCTCTTGAAGTAATATATCTACTGCTCTTATTTCTGGATTTTGCATAAATCTTTTTTGTAATATTTTTTTATTAAATAAATTGTTTATGCTAAGAAGAATTAAAGCTTGATGATGTGCCATATAAGTTCTTACTGGTTCACCAATTTTTCCCATTTTAACTCTTGAAGGAGTATAATCTATTGCTTCATAAAAACCATACTTATCAAACATTCCTTGTTTTTCTAGTTCTTTTAAATTATTTACAACATCTTTTGGTTTTTCTGTTATTGCAAGTATACTTCCATAAGGAGCTACTACCATTTCATCTCCTAATCCTCTTTTTAGTCCTAGCCATGGTATACCAAATGCTTTATATTGGTAATTTCCAATTAAATCTTTTAAATTAAATGCAGATTCTGATATTCCCCAAGGTATTCCTAGTTTTTTTGCATATTTTTGTTGACTCATAATTAAAAATTTTGAAGATTCATCTAAAAGACTGCCTTCATAATTTGTTATATTTATATTTGGCATTAAATATTCAAATGCTGTTCCTGACCAAGATATTAATCCTTTATATTTATCTAATACTGTAAGTGTTCTACTTAAACTGTTCCAATGTTTTGGTGATACATCTTTTTTTGCAATAGCAATTAAGCTTGCTTGCCTTGCTTCTGAAGCTAATAAATCATAATATGAATTTGTTAATTTATTTTCTTCTACATTAAATCCTATTGAAAATATTCTTTTTTGGTTATCATATAATATTTTAAAATCAGTATTATCTATTATTTTATCTATTGTTTGAATCATATTAAGTATTTTTTCTTCATATTTTTCTTCATTTACCTCTATTAAGAATTGTTTTACAGTATATAAATATCCTATAAAATTTCCACTATCTACAGTAGATATAAATCTTGGTATTAATGGTTCCATTGTTTTTATTTTATACCAATTATATAAATGTCCATTCCATTTAGGCATATTATCTATTGTTTCAAGCATTTTATATAAAAAATTTAAAGCTTCTTCTTTTTGTATAAAACCTAAATCGAAAGCAGAAATAATACACAAAAGTCCAAGACCAATGTTAGTGCTTGATGTTCTATCTACAACTTTTTCTTTTCTATTATCTTGATAATTATCTGGTGGTAAATAATTATTTTCTTCATTCATATATTCTTTGAAAAAATTCCAAGTTCTTTTCCCTATTTCTAACACATATTCTTGTTCTTCTTTTTTTAATTCTAACTTTTTATCCTTTTTATTAATTGGTTTGCTTAATTTGCACATAGTAAGTGGAGCTATCGCCCAAATTACTGCAAAAATTCCTAGAATTACTTTACAAAATGTATTATCTAAAACAAAAATTAAAATTAAACTTGCTATAACAAATATTATATTTGTAAACATTTGCATATAATATGAAGCAACATTTGTTTTTGCTTTCATTTCCGCTTCTTCTGAAGTTGTCCATTCAAGCATTTTCTTTTTTGTAAATACCATTCTATATATTGTTCTTATAATAGCATCTAAACTAGTGTATGCCTTATGTGGAAGAGTAGAAACATACAATATTGCTCTTATAATACTTGCCCAAACATTTCCTATATTATTTTCAAATGTCTTTTGTCTATATTCTCCTTCCTTTTTGTATACAATATGATTTAAAATTTCTAAAATACTTGAAATTGTTATTGAAATGATACTTACTAACACTAAAGGATATACCTTTATATTTGAATTATATATTTTTAATAAGCTTGCAAATATCAAATTTAAACATGCAAAAATTTCTATTAAACTTCTTCTTAAATTATCAAATATTTTATATTTTGATAATTTATTTAATGGATTATTAATTACTTTTCCATCTATATTTTTTACTTTTGACTTTAACCATGATATTATTTGCCAGTCTCCCCTTATCCATCTATGAAGTCTTGATATAAAAGAATTATATTTATATGGGTAACCATCCATTAATAATATGTCTGTAACTAATGCACATCTTAAATAATTTCCTTCTAAAAGGTCATGACTTAATACTGTATTTTCTGGAATAGCATTTTTTAAAACCTTATTAAATACCTCTAAATCGTATATTCCTTTACCAGTAAATATACCTTCTTCAAAATTATCTTGATATGTGTCTGATATTGCATTTGTATATGAATCTGTTCCGCCTAAACCACCAAAAAGTTTAGAAAATTTACTCTTTCTACTTGCTTCTAAATGTATCCCAACTCTTGGTTGCATTAGGCCATGTCCTTTTATTACAACTTTTTCTTCTTTATCTAATATTGGTTTATTAAGAATATGGCACATTGCACCTACAAGTTCTAATCCTGAATTCAAAACAAGGTCAGTATCAGCATCTAATGTAATTATATATTTTATTTTTTTTGGTAAATCATTTTTGTTATTTTGCTTAATCCATTCATCTATTGTATTTATTTTAAAGTCTAGTCCTCGCTGAAATTTAATATAATCTTCTTTTCTATTTATAATTTTTTCTATATATTCATTAAACTGGTAAAGCATTCCTCTTTTTCTTTCCCAGCCTAAATAAATTTCTTCCTTTTCATTAAAGCTTCTTTGTCTTTGCATATAGTTAAATATAGGCATTTTATCCACTTTATATTTTTCATTTAATTTTTTTATTTCTTCTTTTGCTACATTATAAATTTCATCATCTTCTTTTAATTCTAGTTTTTTTTGAGTTGAAGCATCACCTAACAATGTAAAATATAGATTATCGCTTTTATTAGCTATATAAAATACCTCTAGTTTTTTTGATAATTCTTTTGCTTTTTCAACACTATTTATTATAGTTGGAATTACGACCATTGTTGTAGAATTTTCTGGTATTCCTTCTAAATAATTCATTTTAGGTATATTTTTTGGCTTTACAATTTTTCCTAAAATATATTGTATAACTTTTGTTACTATTTCTGATACTGGGATAAATATTAGAATTAAAGATATTATACTAATTACTATATTACTAGTTTGGTTAAATATTGTTTTTGATACTAAACAAGAAATTAAAAATGTTATTATATAAATTCCAAATATATATTCATTTAAATTTTGTTTTTTAAAATTACATATCTTATCTTTATTTTTTATTTGTAATTTTTCTGCAAGTTCCCAAATACCATCATCTATTAAATAATATCCTATATGTGATAATCTTTTATCTGGACTTTTCACATTTTTTTTGGCAAGTTCTAAAACTTTTCTTGCAATATAAATTTCAGATATTTTAGTTTTTTCTGATATTTCTTTTATTTGCTCTCTGTAATGCTCTTTTGTTTTAAAATCCATATTAATATAAACACCGGCAGGATCTTCTTTTAGTAATTCTTCTACTCCATTTATTTTTTCAAAAATTTCTAATACATTCATTCTTTGTATTTCTTTTATACTTTTTATACAATTTCCCATTGAAACTTTTCTTAATGCTATATCAAAATGCTCTTTTTTAATAATTTCCGATACAGTTGTCCCCATTTTATACACTTGTTCATCTAAAACATTCGTATATGCTATTGCTATTTTTCCATACTGTTTTAATCTATAAGATAAATGTTCAATAAATGGATATTTGGTTTCTATAGATACTCTTATTTTATTTTCTTTGTTATTGATTTTATATATTTGTTTTTCTTTTTCTTTCTTTTCTATTAATCTTTCTATCATATTTTCTACTTTTAATTTTTGCATTTGTGATGAGTATATCTTTTCACATATTCCTCTTATTTTTTCTATGATTGCGATTTGAAAAAATACTCCTATATTCCATATTTCTTCCATATTTAATGTTTTTTTGGTTTGATATGCTCTTAATAAATTTTCTAAATTTTTTTCCTCTATATTTCCATCTGTATATGCTACAATTTCAGCAGCAAGTATATATATTCTTGCATATCCCTTATATTCTCCATTTGCTATTGCTAAGAAATTAGTATATTTTTTTAAGCTTAAATCCTTTTTTATACTTTTATATGCTTCTTCAATTATATAATAATTATCTAATATCCATTCTCCTGCTGGATGAACAATAATTCCTAATTTTAAGTGCTTTGTTAGTAATTCATAAGTTTTTGTTATATATTCAAAATTTTCATCAAGTCTAGGAATTGGATATGTGTCTTTGTCTGATTTTTGTTTTAAAATATGATCGGATGCTGTTTGTTCTAAGTATTTTTCAAGTTGATAATTATCTAAAACTGCACCTTTAATGTTAAGTGCTTTAACTAATTTCAAAATTTTCCACCTCGTTTTATTTCTTTTTTGAAATTAGTTTTTACGATTTTGACAAATTTTATGCAAAAAAAATTTTATAGAAATTCAGCAAAAAAAGACCTACAGAAATTTTTCTGTAGGTCTTCAAAATATTACTCCTCATCATTTATTTCTTCGGCATTTTTAATATCTTCATCATTTTTAAATATTAATGCAGATATTAATAATACCCATACCAATACTGCTGGCACCAAGAAGAAAATTGCGCCTATAAGTGTTAGAATTAAAAATAAAAAGTCCATGATGTCTTCCTCCTTAAGCTTGTAATATTTTGTTAACAGTTACTATTTAAATTATACTATATTTAAAAGTTTATGTCAATTTTATTACTATATTAACTATTTTTCATATTGTAAAAAAATCTAACTTTTTATTATATATAAGCAAATATATTTGCTCCACTTTGTAACATTATTCCAGGCTTTGGAGTTTGCTCTTTTATAATTACTTCTTCTTCATTAATTTCTTCATTTTCTGGTATTTCTATGCTTAGGTTTAATCCTAAGTCCTTTATAATTTTTTTTGCTTCTTTAATACTAATATTTCTTATATCTGGAACTGTAACATTTTCTTTTATCTCTATATCTTCTTGTTTATCTTGATTTAAATCTAGATATGGTAAAATTTCGCTAAATATTTGTGATGCAACTGGTGCAGATACACCACCTCCTCCATGTCCTCCTTCTCCTGTTGGATTGTATAATGTTACAAGCATTACTACTTGTGGATTTGTAACTGTTGCTACACCTATAAAAGATGATACATATTTGTTAGTATTTACACCATCTTCAGATGTACCTGTTTTCCCACCAATAGAATATCCTTGAACTTTTCCATTTTTACCAGTACCTTCTGAAACAACTGAACTCATCATATCTAATACTTTTTTACTTGTTTCTTCAGAAATAATTTTTTGTTTTATTATTGGCTCTACATCTTGCTTTTCCCCTGTTTCTGAATCTATTATTTGTTTTACGAGTCTTGGCTGTACTAAATTTCCACCATTTGCTATTGCTGAAACTGCTGTTACCATTTGCAAAGGTGTTATTTCAAATCTTTGACCAAATGATATAGTTGCAAGTTCTACAGGCCCTACTTTATTTTCTTGTAAAAATATTCCTTTTGCTTCACCTGGAAGGTCTATTCCTGTTTTTTCTAAAAATCCAAATTTTTCAAGATAATCATAATACTTTTCTATTCCAATTTTTTGTCCAAGTCCAATAAATACTGGATTACATGAATTCATAAGCGCTGTTCTTAAGCTTTCTGCTCCATGTGGTTTATAATATCTCCAACATTTTATTCTTACACCTGCAATCTCTATTGCACCTGTACAAGAAAATTGTCCTTCTTTATCAATATCAGTTACTATTTTTTCTTCAAGAGCTGCTGAGGATGTTATAAGTTTAAATGTAGAACCAGGTTCATAAGTATCTGCGATTGCCTTATTTCTCCACATCGCTTGTAAATTAATATTTTTATCTTTTGATGATAAAGAATCCCAATTATTTAATAATTCCTCAGAATTTATTTTATATGGTTCGTTCAAATTATAACTTGGATATGTTGCCATTGCTAAAATGTTTCCATTATTAGGATTTATTGCAACTATTGTTCCACCATCTGTACATTCATTGTCTATGCAAGCTTCTGCTAAATATTTTTCTACAATAGATTGTATATTTGCATCTATTGTTAAAACTAAACTATCACCATCTATTGCTGATTCATAATTTTCTCCTGCGTTATTTATTTCTTTTCCTTTTGCATCTGTAACTCTTGTAATTCTTCCTTGAGTTCCTTTTAAAATTTCATCATATTTTGCTTCTATTCCACCTAATCCTTGATTATCACTTCCTGTAAATCCAATTATATGTGAAGCTAAATTATTGTTAGGATAATATCTTTTTGTATCTTCATCTATGTTAATTCCTGTTGTAATATTATTTTCTTGCATCCAAACTCTTAATTCATCTGTTTTTTCTTTATCTAACTTTCTTGCTATTGTTTCTATAGAACTCCTTTTACTTACTTTTTTTAATACTGTTTCATAATCCAAATTAAATATATTTGCCATAGCTTGTGATACTTTATCTTTATTTTCATTTGATATATTCGTTGGATTTACTGTAACAGTTTCAACTGTACTACTTACTGCTAAAACATTTCCATTACAGTCATAAATTGTTCCTCTTTTAGGATTTATTTTCCTATCTAAAGATTGCTGTTGATATGCAAGTGTTTGCAATTCTTCTCCTTGTACTAATTGTATCCAACCAATACGAACAATTAAAAGTGTAAGTATTAAAAAAGCAATAAATAACATATTTCTCATTCTTCTTTTTCTATTAATCCCTGCCACAATAATCCTCCTTTTATATAAATTATATTTTTTAAAAAAAGGATTATTACTTAAATAATTATAAAAATAAGACCAAATTATTAAACTTTTTGTCTAATAATTTGGTCTTACATCATTTGTAAATATTTTATTTAAATAAATTTATTATTGAATCTATTATTTCTTCAAACCAATTTTTATCTTCTCCAATTTGCACCTCTTCTGATGCTGTTTCAACATGGTCCTCTCTTGGAAGATTTATATATACAGTTTTTGAAGAATCAAGCTTTGACATACCAAGCTCTGTTTTTGCAACATTTTCAATGTTTTTTAAATTTAAACTACTTTCTATATTAACCTCTAGCTGTTCATTTTCTTTTTGCATAGTAGCAAGTTTTGTTTTTAAATCATTTGTTTGTTTAAAGTTTTCTGAGATGATTGCATTTCTATAGCTAATAGTAAATAATATTGCAAAAGCAATTCCTACATAAAGTACAGTCTTTTTATGTTCTTTTTTATTTTGCTTTACTGCTTTTTTACTTGTGTTATTTGTTTTACTTTTTACTTTTTTTCCTGTACTAGTTTTAGGATATTTCTTTTTTTGTGGTTCATAAACTGGTTGTAATTTTCTAGGACTGGTTTCATATTGATATCTATTATATGCCATAAAATACTTTCACCTCCTACCTTTGTTTTTTATATTCTTTCAAAAACTCTTAATTTCGCACTTTTTGCTCTTGAGTTTTCTTCTTGTTCTTCTTTTGTTGCTACTATCGGTTTTTTATTAATTATTTTTCCAAGCTGCTTTTTCCCACAAACACAATATGGTAAATCACTTGGACAAGTACATTTTCCTTCTGCTTCTATATATGCATTTTTAACTGCTCTATCTTCCAACGAATGAAAAGTTATAACACATAATCTTCCGCCAGGTTTTAAACATTCTATGCAATCTTTTACAGTGTTAGTAAGTGGTCTAATTTCGTTATTTACCTCTATTCTAATTGCTTGAAATGTTCTTTTAGCTGGATGTCCATCTTTTTTAGCAAAAGCAGGTAAACTTTTATCTATAATACTAACTAATTCACTAGTTGTTTCAATTTCTTTTGTTTTTCTATATTCACAAATATTTTTTGCTATATTTTTAGCAAACTTTTCTTCTCCATATTCATATAATATCTGTGTAATTTGCTCTAATTTGTAGGTATTAACTACAGTTTTTGCAGTTAGCTGTTGTGTTTGGTCCATTCTCATATCAAGCTCTGCATCTCCCATATAGCTAAATCCTCTATTTCTTTCGTCTAATTGATATGATGAAACACCTAAATCTAATAAAATACCATCTACTGCTGTAATTTTATTTTCTTTAAGTATTTTTTTTATATCATCATGATTTCCATGAACATAGATTATATTTTTATAATCTATTAATTTTTTACTAGCAGCACTTAAAGCTTCTGTATCTCTATCTATTCCTATAAGTAAACCATTATCAGATAACTTTTCAATTATTTTACTGCTATGACCTGCACCACCTAAAGTTCCGTCTACATATATACCTTCAGGTTTTATGTTTAAATTTTCTATACATTCCTCTAATAGAACTGGTTTATGTTTAAATTCCATTTTCACCTCAAGTTTAAGCAGTATAACAGTTGGCAAAATTTAGCTTTACCAACTGTATACTATTTTTCATTATTATATCTTTTGTTTTATTATTATTTCACTTTTGTAAATTGGTTAATCTTTTGCAAACCTAAAAAATCATTTCTTTTGTTTCCTAGTATTTTATCTTTTAGTGCTTCTTTTGTATCTTAAATTTTTTTCTTTTGTATTTTTCAAGCTTTTTTCTTTCTTTTGTTATATTTATATAAACTTTCTTTTGAGAAAAGGTTATATACCTAACATTGTCATATTTTCGGCAATTTCATCTGCTGAAATATTATCATTACTACTGTAATTATTCCATTCATCTTTGTCCCAAATTTCAATTCTTGTTCCAACACCAATTACTACAAGTTGTTTATCAAGCTTTGCATATTTTCTTAAATTACTTGGTATTAGAAATCTACCTTGTTTATCTATTTCGCATTCTATTGCTCCTGATAAAAAGAATCTTACAAAATCTCTTGCATTTTTGTTTGTAAGTGGAAGTGTTTTTAATTTTTCTTCAAAGTTTGCCCATTCTGTTTTTGAATAACCAAATAAACAGCCATCTAATCCCTTGGTGATTATAAATATTTCTCCGATTTCTTCTCTTATTTTCATAGGCATTGTTACTCTGCCTTTGGCATCTATATT